>CANTEW010000064.1 GCA_947652925.1 uncultured Lachnospiraceae bacterium | reverse complement strand
TCCCAAATGAGGGCGGCGTAGCGGGCTACGGCAACCGAAAGCGGGAAAGATCTCCCGCAAAGTGGGGCGTGCAGGTGGCGTGAATGATCTTTCAGACACGCTCTAAGAAGGAATGTCTTTACATTTTACCCATTTGCATATATACTAAAAATACAAGCGGAGATGTATGATCTACCCTTGTATAGTGCAGATCATACAAAAAGATCAAAAAAGGAGGTACTTTTATGCTGACTAAGAGACAGAACATGATGGAAGTGATCAAAGGCGGCGATCCCGATCGCTTTGTGAAACAGTATGAGGCTTTTGCCTTCGTACTCAACACGCCGTATCAGACGAAATATCCGATGATGCCCGCGGGCCCCGGGGCGGATCCTGTTGTGTGTGGATGGGGCTATACCAATGCGTGGCCGGCGGGGCAGATCGGCGCGTTCCCTGTACACGACGCAGAACATCTGGTATGCCCGGATGTGGCAAACTGGAGGGAATATGTAAAAGCACCTGATATCGATTTTACTGAAGAAGACTGGAAACCCTGTATGGAAGAAGTGGCAAAGATCGACCGTGAGGAATACATGGTGGCTGCTATGATGGCGCCCGGCCTGTTCGAGATGTGCCATTATCTCTGTGAGATCCAGCAGGCTCTGGTAGACTTTTATGAAGAACCGGAAGCGGTCCATGAGCTGATCGAGTATGTCTGCGAATGGGAACTGAGATATGCAGAGCAGATCTGCAAGTACATGAAACCAGATATCCTATTCCATCACGATGACTGGGGGACGCAGAACTCCACATTCATCAGCCCGGAGATGTTCCGCGAGTTTTTCCTGGATCCATATAAACGGCTCTATAAATATTACCATGACCACGGCGTAGAACTGATAGTCCACCACAGCGACTGCTATTGCGCGACCCTGGTGCCCACAATGATCGAGATGGGTATCGACGTATGGCAGGGCTGTATGTCCGTCAATGACCTGCCCAGATTGATCAAAGAATACGGCAAAGATATCACATTCATGGGCGGCATCGACAACGGGAAAGTGGATAAGCCAGACTGGACGCCGGAACTGATCGCAGAGGAGACGGACCAGCTCTGCAGGGACTGCGGCAAACTGTATTTCATCCCCTGTACCACCCATGGCCTGAACATGTCCTGCTTCCCGGACGTTTACCCGGCTGTTGATAAAGAGATCGACAAGATGACAGAAGAGATGTTCTGATCGTAAGACTTAAAGCCTTGTCTCCTGGACAGGGCTAAGATCTGCGGAAAGAGGGGGGGGGTTCAAACACGCTCTGGTGTATCGATATCGTACATTTCCTTCTTTTCTGCCGCATCAACGTAGATACAGGCATGTCTACGCTACGGATCACTTTACGTCCGCCCTCATCTCCTTCAAGTGCGAGGAGTTCTGGTCCAAGATGTGCGGAGAACATCGTCGGGTTTCCAGGTACTCCCTGGTATGCTGCTGATACTGTCTCTGTGCCAGGGTGTGCATATCCAAGGATCTTCTCTAATGTATCTGCTGTCAGATATGGCTGATCTGCCACTACAAACAATAGAAAATCCTCTTCCGATATGGGATCCAATGCATCAAGTGCTGCTTTGATAGTATAGGACATACCTTTACGGCTATCTGGGCTGTATACGGCATGGATCTCCTTCTTTCCTGCGTATGACAGGATCTCTGGATACTGGGAGACGATCGTCAAGGAACAGTCTCTCCGCTTCCCACAGAGATCTGTCAGCATATCAAGGCCATGCCGGTATAAAGGTTTTCCTCCATATATAGTCAACAGTTTATTTGTACCAAAACGACGGCTATTCCCAGCCGCCAGATATATTATATGTTTATCCATCCTCTGCTCCCTGCAAGAGCGACGACTGCTTCCAAGACACTTCCCGCAATGCATCTTGCCTTATCTGAGATCGTAAAACAGTTATCCAGTTCTCCTTCACACGGGTCGATATCCGCGATCTTGAACCCTTTCGGGACTGTATAGCCCTCCCGCAGCAGGCCGCAGACGATACCGGGGATCGTGGCTGTCACTGCATGGAGGCGTCCGTCTTCCTTTTGGATCCGCCCGATCTCGTCCCCCTTGGCTACTATGTCCCCGATCTTACATACATTGTAAAAGATCCCTGCCTCGGCAGCATGGATCACACGTTCTGCTGTGTAGCCGCCAATGTTTCCAGGGATCCCTGTATCGGCCATGGCGCATCCCGCGCGGATGATCCGCCCCAAGTCATGGCCCCGCATAGTCTCGATCACAATGTCCACGTCTTTTCCCGCCTCATATCCGGGACCAAGGGCTATGGTCAAGGGAGCCATGTCTTTAGATGTCCCCAGATTTTTTTGGCCAGGATCGCATCCACAACCGCCAACGGACGCAGACTGCTGATCGTTCTCCCCTGGGGATCCGCCAGCACAGGGACTTTTCCGTCAGCGATCACCTGCTGTGCATCCCCGGCGTCCTGGATACAGATGCCTTCCATGCCTTCCACTGCTGCTTGGCCGTCGTAGATCGCCTCGCTTATGGATACCTGCCGGCGGATGGATGCCGGATGGTCTGTTTCCAGGACCAGCACAGGCAGTCCTGCTGACCAGAGACGGTGGATCGTCCCGGTGGCAAGATCCCCGCCGCCCCGGACGACGATCAGTCTCTCTCTCTCATCTTGTCATCCATGTGATCTGTCCTTCCTTTCCTTGGACCTTTTTTCCCATGCTCATAAGGCTACACGTTATGCCGTATGTATCCAGAGCCTTCTGGACTTGCTCTCCGGCCCGGAGACGCTCTTTTCCCTCACATTTATTGAGGAATACATGATACTCCCGCTGTCCTGCATTTTTCCGGGTCCCTTCCTCAGACGCAAGGATCTTAGCCGCCCGCTTTGCAGTCAGGATATCGTCTACAGAAATACCCAGGAGTCTGGCTGCCCTTTCCGGACGGAAACAGATCTCACCCAAAGGCTTCCCGATCGCATCCATCCCCATGACCCCGATCACCACATCGCAGGGATCGATGATCACTGGTTCATGTGCGGCGGGTACTTTACAGGGCATCTTTTTCGCCCCGTCCGCTTCGATCAGTGTGATATCAGCCATCTGGATATAGGATGTCAGCTCCTCCTGGGGCAAAGCTCTCAATCTCCCATTTCCACAGGGCTGTCCCACTACTGCATAGGAACCGTGTTCCCATCGCCTTTGTACATCTTCGTTTTTTTTGCCCACAGATCCTCTCCTGGCCTGTAGATGTGTGTGGTGGTGGTCACGACCACCTTCACCCTATTTTCTGTAAGATGCGCGGCAAGGGAATACATCAATGTAGTCTTTCCCCCAGCTCCCACAAAAGAGATCACATGGCCGTTATCCGCTGTATCCACATATCCTGCGGCCATCAGTCCCGGAATCCTTTATATCTATAACACCCATACGTCCGGATATAGTCTATCCCATAGACGTGGTACGCGCATTTACTCTCCACGGAAGACGCCTCAAAGACTGCGTACTGGCCGCCTGTCTTTCCCACATACATCATCGCATGGCCGGATGACAGGAAGATATCGCCGGGCTTCATTTTACCCAAACTTATCTTCTTATAATACAAGCCGCCGGCCATCATCCCCGTTGGCTGGTACGATATCTTGTCAAAACCCACTGCGCTCCCGATGGCCTGATAGACAAAGTGGCTGCAATCAATGCCTTTAGCTGTCCCGCTGACCGGATAAGAGCCGAAACGCCCTGTCATAGACGCCTTTGTGATCTTCTGCTGCAGGAGTTCTTTCCATGTACGGTCGTCAATATTATTGTCGATCATGGAATAGGGCACGCCGGTATACACCTTTCCTTTGACAAACTTACCGCTGGAACTCCCGTCTGTGGCTGCCGCCTGGGTGATCGAGCCGTTTGCAGAAGCCCATGTGGGAAAAGTGCAGGGCGCCGTCCACTGGATCGTCGTCATTTTCTTTGCCTTGTCAAGAGCGGCTATGCGCGCTGCGCTGAGTCTCTGTTTTTTGTAATCAACTCCCCTGTACGGTGCATAAGACACTGCCGTGGTCATGGCCGGCCTTTTTCTGGAAAGCTGGGCCGCGGGGCAAAAACCCTCCTGACCGCCTGCCCGTACATACGCCCATTTATCTTTTATAAAATACACGCGCACGCTGCTCCGGTAGAACAGGTTTGAGATCTGGTAAGCTTTCCCTGCCGGACTTACCCTGAGGGGCAGACCTGTCTTCTTCTTTACATAATATGTCTTTGGCGCTTTTTTTAAGAGGATGTATCTATCTGCTTCAGCTTTGGTGATGAACCCATATCGGTAACCGTTATCCGACAGATAGTAGACCTGTGTGTGGCCCTGCCAGGTCCCCAGCACTTTTACTGGCGTACCCACCGACAATGTGCCATACAGACCGCCGCCCGGCCTGCGCCGTACTTTTATCTTGGCTTTTGACGTATATATCTTCTTGGACTGGCCAGTCAGGACCGCATCCTTTGCGATATAGCCCCATGTCTCCTCTCCTCCTAAAAGATACGAGACCTTCACACTGTCTGTCCTTACAGCTTCCAGTCTCAGCTCGTCTGTCCCGCGGACAGTCCCGGTCTGTTCTGTCAATCCCTTATCCCGGTAGAGCGCCGCACCGCTGTCCGCGATCGTATAACAATATCCTTGAGCGGCAGCAGATGCGTCCGCTGTCCACATGGTACCGAAGACCACAGACAGCAGAACGGCCCGCATCATGTTCCTGACTATTTTCCCCACAACTTTTCCCTCCTCACATCCTGTAACGTATCTCTAAGATCGTATGTCTGCTATGAGCTTACCATATATGGTAGAAAATTGCAAGGAAGGACATGTCACCAAAGGCTGTCTCTATGCGTATGTATCCACACCGCTCCCGGATCCAGGAGCGTCCGCTCTTCCGTAACGTCCTGTCTCTTCGGGAGCCTGTTCTTCCTCCCCCTCTTCTTTTTGCTCCTGTTTGAGCTTTTCTATCTGTTGTTCCACTTTATGGATCTGCTTTTCCAGTTCCCGTACTTTTTTCTCATCTCTTGCAGCGTGCGCTTTTTTCTTTTCATCCGTCAGAGCTTTTAACTCCTGCTCCAGTGACCTGATCTGGGCCTCATTGCTGTTTCCTTTTTTGGCTGCCCCTGTGCCGGCGAAAGACAGGTTCGGACTGATACTATTTATACCCATATTCTCTCCTCTCCATATCATGATCCTATATCTTCAATACATCTTCAGTCTATCTTTCCTGTTCTCCGGTGTCAAGCGGATTGATGTGAGATACACTCTAACTGTTGTAGAAAGGACCATCATCCCTGCCAGGGGAGTACCCAGAGGAGATCTAAGCGGAAGACCCCGTCCCTCACATCGATCTTCACCGTACCCTGATATCTTTCCACCGCTGCTCTTATATTGGCTGATCCGATCCCTTCTTTTATCCCTCCCTGCAGATCTTTTTCGCATCGGTTTTCTATTGATAAGAGATAGAGATTTCCTTTTTTCTTTCCTTCTATATGGATATACCGCTCATCCGGAGAGAGCGCCCTGCTCGCTGCCACCGCGTTGTCTATGGCATTGGCCAGTACGATACACCAGTCAATATCCGAGACCCCCGTCTGAGACGGGAGCTTCAGGTCACATATGAGCGGGATCCCCTGCTGCCTGGCAGCCGCGGTCTTGCTCCCCAACAGCGCATCCACCGCTGCATTTCCTGTCTGGACTGGACAAGAAAGACCGATGCATATCTGGTCCAGATCCTCCAGATATCCCGCCGCCTGTTCTGTCTGTCCTTTTTTCAGAAGATCCGCCAATACAGTCAGATGGTTCTTGATATCATGCCTGAATGAACGGGTCTGCCTGTAGCGGGACAGCGCTTCCTGTACATAGACTTCCTGCGCCTGTTTTTGCTGTTCCAACAGCCGGATCGTCTGTTCCGCCCGCAGTGTGCCCGTCACCTTCCGGTAAGCAGCCAGGATCAGAAACAGGCAGGCGCACGCAAAGATCTGTAAAAAGAATATCTCCCCATGCTCAATGCGCGGGAACAAAATGCCGCGCTCCGTATCCCCCACGATCGTATCCCCATAAATGCTGTCCCGGACGATCCTTTCCACCAGAGTGATGAAAAAAGCAGGGATCACCAACAAGGACAGGGACTGTCCGCCGTCTTCCCGGATACTCTGGGAAAAGGTCTTCAAGATCAGATGGAAGATAAAAAAGAGCAAAAAAATATCCAAGATCTCCCGGATCAAAGTCACACAGGGCGGGATGGAAAAGATCCTGGGACCTCCCTTCCACAACAGCCAATATTCCAGCCACTGTGCCATGCCGCCGCAGATACTATTGACGGAGACTGCCAGTACACTCACTGCCAGAGCCTGTATCCATCTCCCGCATAAGAGGATACTCCCGCACACGGCAAACAACAAGATCTCCGACAGGAGCGAAACGATCCCGGATGACTGCATCTCCATCTGGGATAGGTCCAAGGATACGCTTGCGATCGTATAGCCTAACCATCCCTTCCAGCAAAAAGAGAGCCCACAGCATTTACAGAAAAAAGAAAAACAGACCGTCGGCACCACCAGACATTCCAGGAAGATCGGCAAGACGATAAAGATCACATTCGCAGAAATAGACATCTGTGGATCCCATAGCAATATCCCATCCCATATCAAGCTCTTACATCCCCTCTCATCACTTCATATACCGCATCATCCCATCCAGGAGTATCTGCTGCTGTTGCCTGGAGACCGGGAGGCGTTCCCCATTTTCCAGTATGACGCTCCCGCCCCTGTATTCCTGCAGATACTCCAGATTCACCAGATAACTGCGGTGGCATTTTACAAAAGAAGGACCCAGCTGTTCCTGGGTCTCCTTGAGTCTTCCATAATATTCCACCACACCGCTCTTCGTATGCAGATAGATCTTCCGGTCGATCACTTCGCAGTAATAGATATCATGGATCTTCACATTCCTGCTCCAATTCCTGGTCTGGATGAACAGGCTTTTTCCATTTATACGTTCCCACCGCTTTATGACACGCTGCAGTGTACGCTCCAGACGGTCTTTATCCACAGGCTTGCACAGATAGTCGAAGGCCTCCACTTCAAATGCATCCAGCATATGGTCTTCTAAGACAGTCACAAATATGACCAGACAGTCCGATCCCCGCTCTCTCAATATCTTCGCAAATGATACGCCGTCCAGGCCGGGCATCTGGATATCCAGAAAGAGCAGGTCAAGATCCTGGATCCTCTCGAGCAATAGATGGGGATCCAGGCAGCGGATCATTTCAAATGGTCTATCCCATTGTCCCAATATCTGCGCTGCCATCTCCGCCATCTGCTCGCACATGGTGGGTTCATCGTCACAGACTGCGATCTTCATCATTGTTTTTGATATCCCTTCCCTATATCATCATATCATCACATCCTGCATAAGATCTCCCTGCCGCTCTTCTCTGTGATCTCACCCACGACAGAAGCCGGAAGCCCCGCTGCCTGCAGCTCCTCCGTCATAGCAGATGCAGATCTGGGATCCACTGCGATCAAAAGCCCGCCGGAAGTCTGCGGATCGAAGAGGATCTCTTCCATGGCAAAAGGCACACCCTCAAATCCCACATGCTCTCCCACATGGTTCCGGTTGCGCTGTCCCGCCGCTGTCAGCAAAAATTCATCCGCATAAGCTGCCGCCTCCTGGATCACTGGTACGTCCGGCACGTTGATGACGCAGGACAATTTTCCGCCCATCATCTCATGCAGATGCCCCAGGAAACTGAAACCTGTCACATCGGTACAGGCATGGACCGGGAATCTTTTGCAGATCTCGGAAGCCTTTTTATTTAAAGTGGTCATGGACTCCATCGCCTGGGCGAGAGCCTGTTCAGAAGCCTCCCTCACCCGGGCGGCCGTGCAGACGATACCCACGCCTAACTTTTTGGTCAGGATCAGCTTATCCCCCGGCTTTCCTGTGTCATTTCTGTAAAACTTTTCCGGATGCACGATACCCGTCACCGAAAGTCCGTACTTCACATCGCTGTCCGCGATCGAATGGCCTCCAGCCAGCACGCCTCCTGCCTCTTTCACCTTCTCGGCGCCGCCCTGCATGATCGCGCCCAGGACATTCAGATCCATTTTCTCCGGAAAACAGACGATGTTCAGAGCCAGCTTCACCTCGCCGCCCATAGCGTAGATGTCACTCACTGCGTTCGCCGCCGCGATCTGCCCGAAGATATAAGGGTCGTCCACCATGGGAGGAAAAAAATCAAGGGTCTGTACCAGCGCTTCCTCGTCGCTGAGACGGTAGACCGCCGCGTCGTCTTTTCCCTGAAAACCGACCAGGAGCCTTTCGTCCTTATTGCCTTCCGGCAGACACTCCAGGACACGCTCTAAGATCCCCGCACCCAATTTGGCTGTACAGCCGCCGCCTTTGCAAAAAACGATCTTTTCTTCCATAACTTTCCTTTCTATGGTCATAACAGACTTTATTATATATATTTACTTAGACTCTACCTTTTTTTATCCATATTGTCAATAATATTATTTGTATACCTGATGCTCTGCTTGACAGGATCTTACAAAAAATGTATGATCTTCTGTAAATACAATGATCTTCTATGATCTAAGGATATTTTAGATTTTCAAACACGCACTGGCAAAAGAACAGCTCACGTATATGTAGGAGGATGATATGAAGCTCAACATACCAGGCTTTAAACCACTGGATCTGAAATACCTGATCCTGGACTATAACGGCACGATCGCGGTCGACGGGATCATGCCGGACACGATAAGACAACGTCTGCGGACACTGGCGGAGGGTCTGCAGATCCACATCCTCACCGCCGATACCCATGGAACGGCAAAAGAAAACTGCCAGGGACTCCCCCTCACCATACAGACATTTCCCAGTGTAAATGCTATGATGGAGAAACTCAAGATCGTAGGAGCGCTGGGCGCGGAACACTGCATCGCGGTCGGAAACGGCAGGAACGATATAGAAATGCTGAAAGCATGTGCGCTCTCCATCGCCGTGATGGATAAAGAAGGGATGTACGGACGGCTCATCGCGGAAGCAGATGTGTGCGTCCATTGTATGGAGGACGCGTTGGATCTTCTGTGCCTTCCCAAACGGCTGATCGCGACTTTGAGAGGATGATATTTTATAAAAGTATACAAAAAAAGATCTGAGCGGCCGCGGATCGTACAAAATGTTAGTAAGATCCAATCTGTTTACAGGATTTAGAAGGTTTTCAGACACACTCAAGAAAGAAACCTTGTAATCTGTTTTTCAGACGTATATAATATCCATAGACTTTATCCTATTTTAGGACTGTGTGTTTATATAGAAAGAAATGAGGAAATAGACCATGGCTTTTGACGGTATCACCATCGCTTGTCTGGCAGCAGAACTCAGAGCCTCTCTGCTGGGCGGACGCATCAACAAGATCGCCCAGCCCGAGAACGACGAACTGATATTGACCTGCAGAGGAGACAATGGGACAAAGAAGCTGCTCATATCGGCCAGTGCTTCTGACCGCCCCCAGCTTCTGTATGCTGCTGCGCAAACACATCGGGAGCGCCCGTATCTTAGATATCACCCAGCCGGGACTGGAACGTGTCCTGTCCATCGATCTGGAGCATTTGAACGAAATGGGCGACCTGTGCCAAAAACGGCTGATCATCGAGATCATGGGAAAACACAGCAACATCATTTTCTGCGACCGGGACGGCAAGATCTTAGACAGCATCAAACATGTATCATCCCATATGAGTTCCGTGCGGGAAGTCCTGCCCGGCCGGGAATATTTTATCCCCAAGACCCAGGACAAGTTAGATCCTCTGGAACTTTCTGAAAAGGATTTCCTGGAGCAAGTCTGCACCCGTCCCATGGAGATCGGAAAAGCTCTCTACTGCACCTGCACGGGGATCAGTCCCGCCATGGCCAACGAGATCTGCTACCGCGCCTCCCTGGACGGCGCTGCGATCGCCCAGTCACTGACAGAGAATGAGAAGCTGCACCTGTGCCATACTTTCCTCCGGCTGATGGAACAGGTCAAAAACGCCGAGTTCTCCCCCCACATGATCTACCGGGGCGACGAACCCATCGAATATGGAGCCTTTCCCATGGAGCAGTATAAAGAAGGCTATACGCAGAAAGCCTTCCCCTCCATGTCCCGTCTCCTGGAAGACTGGTACGCCTCCAAGAGTACCATCACCCGCATCCGCCAGAAATCCGCGGACCTGCGCAAGATCGTCCAGACTGCCCTGGACCGGAACCGGAAAAAATATCAATTACAGCAGAAACAATTAAGAGACACCGGAAAAAAAGACCAGTATAAAATATACGGAGAACTGATAAACGCCTACGGCTACGGGCTGGAAGAAGGATGCAAGTCTTTCTGCGCCCTGGACTACTACACAGATAAAGAGATCACCATCCCCCTAAACCCGGACTACTCTCCCACCGAGAACGCCAAACGGTACTTTGCCCGGTACAACAAATTAAAACGCACGGAGGAAGCTTTAAACCAGCAGATCCAGGAGACTTCCTCCGAGATCCTGCACCTGGAGTCCATCCAGACCGCCCTGGACATCGCCCTGCAGGAGAGTGATCTGGCACAGATCAAAGAAGAACTGATGGACTACGGCTATATCCGTCGCAGATACGGAAAAAAACAAAAGATACAGGGAAAGTCCAAGCCTTTCCACTATATCTCCTCTGACGGCTACCATATGTATGTGGGCAAGAACAATTTCCAGAACGAAGAACTGACCTTCAAAGTAGCCTCGGGGAACGACTGGTGGTTCCATGCCAAACAGATGCCCGGCTCCCATGTGATCGTAAAGAGCAACAACGAAGAACTGCCGGACAGGACTTTCGAGGAGGCAGGGCAGCTGGCCGCCTACTATTCCAGCGGCCGGGGCGCGCCAAAGGTGGAGATCGACTACATCCAGAAGAAGCACGTGAAAAAAACACCCGGAGGGAAACCCGGCTTCGTCATCTACCATACGAATTATTCCCTGGTGGCCTCGCCGGACATCTCCCATATACATGAAGAGTAGACGAACATCTGAAGACCGGAGCCATGTCTATATAGGCTCCGGCCATCATCACGGGATATGGATTTCCAGATGGATACCTTTCGCACTGAATCGATTCTCTCCGATGAAAATATCCCTCTTTGTCCGACGAAATAGATCGGCATCGAACATAACTGTCCAGACATCATCATCCGTGATGACCTGGATAGAACAGGTATATTTGTTCTTTACGCAGTGAACGGCGGGTATCACCGCTAAAGTCTGTGTGTCAGATTGGCATTTCATATACCAGCCATAAAACAGATCATACATTTGCCCATCTCCATGAAAAAATAATATTTATTTTTTCACAAATGAGCCTGATCTATCCGTATGATAACAGGAGCATCATCGATTTTCATTTGAATGTCCTGCTATGATCTCCTCGATGATCCTTATCTTGATCTGGGATACTCATATCACTAAGATCAGCCATCAGATCCCAATGATCCTCTCCATTTAAAATGTTTGATCGGCCTCATAAATAGAAATAGAACGTTCCCTATCTATATCCGCTGGATGATCAGCCGCTTCTATAACTTCTTGATAGATCAAAGTGTCTTGATATGTATCAGATAAGATCATAGGATCATTCACTCCATCTGTACTAAATATGTCTATTTGATCCATATTTTGACCCTCCACTTGATCGAGATCATGGTCTTTTTCTATCCTTATATTCGAATTTGGTCCCGCCAGCATTAAAGACCCATCCATCTGCGCATATGCATAGAAAATATACGTTTCATTTTGTCTTGGCAATTCATCATCTTCATATAATTCATAACAACTGCTGTCTTCCAAAAGACCGCCTTCTTTCATAATAGGGATCCCTGTATCCCTGGTCAAGTTACCTTTTATATTCTCGATCACTTGGACCGTATATTTGGAGAATGGGGATGTGATCGTGGTCTCTCCTCCACCTTCCATTTCCTTTGTCACTGGATAACGGTACTCATAGCCATCCTCTTGAATGACTGTTCCAACAAAAACATAATCTGCACTTCCGATCAGTTCACGTTGATCATGTACATCTATGGCAAAAGAACCTTGCATTCTTGAAATAGGTATCTCACCTTTGTTTGCTCTAAACTTATAAAAACTAAACAGAAAAATAACGAAAAAAGATAAAATAATAACAATGCTAAAAACTATATATTCTTTTTTTCATTTATCATGCCCTCGCTCATCTTTCATTTAATATCTTTTATAAGCAGCATCATAAGAAGCTTTATCTGCTGCTCTCAAATGTACCATATCTGTATTGATCTCATACATAATTGACTTCTTAACATTATGAGCCAGACCAAGAGCATGCCCTAATTCATGTGTGCATGTATTTCTACGTTTTCTTAATGAGAAAGAGTCCATATGAAATTTATTAAATTTTATATGCCCCGTATCAGTTGTAACACCAGCAACTTCTGTCTGAAGATAATAATCAGATATCAGAACATCAGCAATAGTAAAAGCAGTATCTTTTCTTATTACCCTTGGTTTATAGTTATTCCACTCTTCTACAGCCTTATTAAACCTTTTTGAATATTTTGTTTTCCCTGTCCAGTCCAAATGTTTTCCTGAATCTACTAGATGCCAGCCTTGTAATTTAACATTATTAGCTGCATCCACATTATATAAACAAATAAAACTGAAAAACAAAATAAAAATAACAGAAAAACTTCTATGTCTCCTTTTTTTCCTTTCTTTATTGAAATATCCTAAAAACAAAACGTACCTTGGTTAAATTATGGTGTCTCCTTTCCATGATCTAAATTACAAGTACCCACGAAAATGCCTCTGATCCTTCTCTTCAAACTTAAACTAACATATGTATAATGTTCTGTGTAGTAAATATCTTTCGCTATATCAACAGCATACTCATTACATTATATATATGATACTATATTTGTAAAACAGGAATACAATGCATCATCATTTTGTTCACATTTAGCATGGTAATCGACAAGTTCCATACCTTTACCAAAACCATATCAAGTTTTTAATCCATCTCTCATACTTCGATAATACTGTTCTTTTTCCCATAGCATACAGCCTCTTCTATCTCTCCTGGGCAAACTCACGTGGAAACGCCATCTCGTCAAAAGAATCAGTCACCTTATCCTTTGTTTTCTCTAAAAAGACTGCCAATACATCCTGATTTTTTTCATCTGAAACATATGCAGCATCTTTAATCTCTTTAATCATATCACATTTTTCGCTACCTTCCAAACAACCAACGCGACACTGTGATATAGTATCATCGTAAATATAACGACTTACATCTGCCCTACAATAAACAAACTTGCTTGTACTGGCAGGTGCTAAATTATCTGCATGATTCTTCATCCTAACTATCAGTCAGATCTTTATCGATCTTACTTTCTAAAATATAATGATTTCCCAGAATCTGATATTTAATCTCTTTATGGTATCCAACCTGTGTATAACTGGTAAGTTTTTTATCCATCTTAACTTTTCTTTACTTCTGATGCCATTCTTAATCCTGCAAACTCAGAACTAGAAGAATATTTCTCTATAAAATACAAATTTTCATCTTTCATAGACCAGTATTTTTTCCTGCTGAGTTATTTGTATATCTAGCCCATACATGTATTTCTCAAATAGCTATGTAGTTAGGATGTGCCAAAATATGACCGATAATCTGAGTATCCACTGTTCCAGATATATCCAATGTCCCAGCAGAACAGCATAAGTTCTTTGATAATAACACACAAATTATGAGTAAAAGATTTAAAAAAGTTTGTCACCTTTCATCCCTCAAACGTTTTTACTTAAACTCAAACATGCCACAACATTTTTTCGAAAGATCCGATACTCCTGCCCACTGCTTTGATCAGAAAAACATTAGCCAGAGATAGTGATATTTATAAATCTTCTCCCCGATTAGATTACGCACCCATAAATAATATATTTATAA
>CANTEW010000063.1 GCA_947652925.1 uncultured Lachnospiraceae bacterium | reverse complement strand
TGACAAGTTCCAGACTGGATATCGTCTCTTTCCCCATATCGGAAAGCATTGTCTGGTTCTGCTCCCTTTGCTCTGCCAACTCTACCATGATTTCATCTCTGTGCCGCTTTAAAGATAGAAGATACTCTTTTAGCGGTGTAGCCATGACAATATCACGTCTGGCATTTCTGGTCTTTAAGGATACTAACTTGATCACACCCTTTTGGTACTGCATCTGTCGGTCTATCTTGATGATATCCTTGTCAAGATCAACATTGCACCATTTTGATCCATAACATTCATTGATACGCAAGCCGCAATACTTCCTCAGCATGAAAGCTGTTTCAGCATTGGTATCTTTGAAGTATTCCGATAAAGTTATCATCTGTTCATCCGAAAAGGTGACGATATCGGTATCTTCATCAATCTTCATTTTTGGCATATGGATTTTGGTGTCCTTATTCTTGCAGAGCTTATCGTACTGCTCTGCATTCAGATAGTTGCGCGAATAAGCTTGACCGAAGATAAGATAAAATATTTTCAGAAATGATTCTACATAGCTGTATGCTCTGTTTCGGTGTAATACAGCACTGCAAGATAATCGTTGATTTCAGCGACAGAGATATCATCTACATAGCGTTTGCCGAACTTAGACTTGATATGGTTATTCCATAGGCTGTCTTGTTTAACGATAGTTGCATAGGCTTTTCCTGCTCTGCCGAACTCGCAATACTCATCATAAACCTGTGTTACGGTTTTTCTGATTCTTTTGGGCTGGGGATTGGCAAACGCGATTTTCTCATTTAGGATAGCTTGTTTCCGGGCACGTTTCGCAGCAGCTTTCGTTTTGAAGGGCTTTCCTAAATCATCCACTGTCCGCCTGGCGTCTTTCCTCTGTCCGTTTGCTTTGATAACATAGTGGTATCCCCAATAGCCATTATCTAATTGAAAGATACCAGTATCATCAGCGTTGTTTCGATTGTTAGCCATGATTTTTCATCCTCCTTTGATTTTACAGGAGAATAAGCTGTTTTTCCGATTCACAATCCATACCCCAAAACGGCTTGGATAGGCGAAAATGATTCCCACCCTTTTCACACCCTCGCCCTCTGGAAATCCCCTATATTAAAGCAAAAAAAGAGGAACAGGCACATACACACCCATCCCTCTTAAAAAGCCTTATATCATGCGGTCTTCTCCTTAACCAAAGTATCTCTTCAACAGGCCAGCGAACGCTTTCCCATGTCTCGCCTCATCCCTAGCCATCTCATGAACAGTATCATGGATAGCATCCAGGTTCGCTTCTTTCGCACGTTTTGCAAGATCTGTTTTACCTGCAGTAGCGCCGTTTTCAGCTTCTACTCTCATCTCCAGGTTCTTTTTGGTGCTGTCTGTTACGACTTCACCCAGCAGTTCAGCGAATTTCGCAGCATGTTCTGCTTCTTCATAAGCAGCTTTTTCCCAATAAGCACCGATCTCCGGATAGCCTTCTCTGTAAGCGACCCTGGCCATAGCCAGATACATACCAACTTCTGTACATTCACCCTGGAAATTTGCTCTCAGATCAGCCATGATATCTTCGCTCACGCCTTTTGCAACGCCAACTACATGTTCTGCAGCCCAGCTCATATCACCTTCCTGTTTTGTGAATTTTGAAGCTGGTGCACCACACTGTGGACATTTTTCCGGAGCAGCATCGCCTTCATGAACATAACCGCACACATTACATACAAATTTAGCCATTTTTTCTCTCCTTTTTAATATATGATTGATAAATAAGTTGCAGACACTTTAATAATAATAACAGTGATCATTACTGTTTTAATCTAACATACAGGGAAGAGTTTGTCAATATGATCTTTCCCATATATTGTTTATTTTTTTGTGCATTCTTTGCATATGCCAAAAAAATGCACTGTATAACCGTCAATAACGCCCGGGGATCTTCTCCCCGCTTTTTCCATGATATGATCGATATTCTCCATTTCCAGATCCATCACATTATGGCATTTCCTACATATGAAATGATTATGGGGGGATGTCCTGGCATCAAAGCGGTCCGCCCCCTCCGGTGTAGAGATCTTGGTGATCTCTCCGATATTGACCAGCAGTGACAGATTCCGGTATACAGTCCCCAGACTGATATTCGGATAGATCTGTCTCACACTTTCATATATCATATCAGCAGTAGGATGGTCTCCCCGGGCTCGCAGCAGTTCTATGATAGACTCTCTTTGGCGGCTGTATTTCAATGCCCCCATTATGCCCTCCTTTATACCCGGCGCGTATTTCCCTAAGATGAAAATGATCAATAACAGTAACTGTTATCATTTATAATAGGACTTTCACTCTCTCCTGTCAATAGCTTTTTCATTTTTCCATCTTTTCATTCATCTGTAAATAGGTTAAAATATCTTTTGATAAAAATGTCACTAACTAGAGCGTGTTTGAAAAATCATTCACGCCATCCGTACGCCCCACTTTGCGGTATATCTGTCCCGTATTCAGTTGCCGTAGCCCGCTACGCCGCCTTCATTCGGGACAGATCTCCCACAAATTGTGACTTACGGTTGACATAAAGCATTTTTCAAACACGCTCTAGTGTACTGTATCGCTCATATTCAGCAAAACTCCTTGACCGATCTTTCATCAGACTGTGTTGGCTTCGATCAACGATACCACCGCATCGCCTCACTCAGCCGCTTTGCTGCTGAAAAATCGTCCGGCAGATCTTTGCTAAACATGAACGGTACAGTACACTAGACGCCACGCACATAAACGAGGTTTTATATATGGATCAAAAAGCAATATCCGCACTTGAATATACGAAGATCATCGACCAGCTGGTCGACAAGGCCACATCCTCTCTGGGAAAAGAAAGCTGCCGCTGTCTGCAGCCCATCACAGACCTGCAGCGTATCGAGACGATGCAGCTGCAGACCTCCCACGCCCTATCCAGGATCTTCCAGAAAGGGAATATCTCTTTTGGGAGCGTCAAGGATATACGGGGCTCTCTCAAACGCCTGGACGTGGGGAGTGCCCTGTCTGTCATGGAACTCCTGGACATATGTGCCCTCCTGGAAAATACCGGACGTGTCAAGTCTTATGGCCGTCCGGGTCGGGATGATGCGGAGCCGGACTGTCTGACAGCATTCTTTGATGCTCTGGAACCACTCTTCCCTCTCTCATCCGAGATCCGCCGCTGCATCCTCTCTCCAGAAGAGATCAGCGATGATGCCAGTCCCAAGCTGCGTCAGGTACGGCGTGAGCTGAAAAACACCAACGACCGGGTACACACTCAGCTCCACGCCATCGTGAACGGCAGCGCCCGCACGTATCTGCAGGACAGCGTGATCACCATGCGTAACGGGCGCTACTGCCTCCCTGTAAAAGCCGAATACAAGAATCAGGTCCCCGGCATGGTACACGACCAGTCTTCCACTGGCGCGACCCTGTTCATCGAACCCATGGCCATCGTGAGACTCAACAACGACATACGGGAACTGGAGATAAAGGAACAGCAGGAGATTGAGGCTGTGCTGGCCACATTGAGTGAACTGACTGCCGCCAGCCATGAAGCCCTATCGACTGACCTTGAGATCATGGCAGAGCTGGACTTCATTTTTGCCCGCGCCTCCCTAGCCATGGAGCAAAATGCCACAGCCCCCATCTTCAACACCGAGAAACGGATACATTTAAGAAAAGCCAGACATCCGCTGATCCCCCGCAAACAGGCGGTGCCCATTGACGTCCGTCTGGGGGATGATTTTGATCTTCTCGTGATCACAGGTCCCAATACCGGCGGTAAGACCGTATCCATGAAGACCGTGGGATTGCTGACTTTAATGGGACAGTCCGGCCTCCATATCCCCGCCGCGGACCGCAGTGAGCTTTCCATATTTGAAGAAGTTTATGCAGATATCGGAGATGAACAGAGTATCGAACAGAGTTTGAGTACCTTTTCGTCCCATATGACTAACGTAGTCTCTTTTATTGAAAAAGCCGATGTCCAGTCCCTGGTACTGTTTGATGAGCTTGGCGCAGGCACCGATCCTACAGAAGGAGCTGCCCTGGCCATCGCCATCTTATCCCATCTCCACGAGCAGGGCATCCGCACTATGGCTACCACCCATTACAGTGAATTGAAGGTCTATGCCCTCTCTACTCCCGGTGTAGAAAACGCTTCCTGTGAATTTGACGTGGCCACATTGCGTCCTACCTACAGGCTGCTCATCGGCGTTCCCGGGAAGAGCAATGCCTTCGCCATCTCCTCCAAACTGGGACTGCCCGACTTTTTGATCGAGAAGGCACGCGGACAGATCAGCCAAAATGACGAATCCCTGGAAGATGTGATCTCAGACCTGGAAGCCAACAGGATCACCATTGAAAAAGAAAGGGAAGAGATCCAGCGGTACAAACAGGAGATTAGCCAACTAAAAGCCCGCCTGGAACAAAAACAGGAAAAACAGGAAAAGCAAAAAGAAAAGATCCTCCAAAATGCCAACGAAGAGGCACGGAAGATCCTCCAGGATGCCAAAGATTTTGCCGACCAGTCTATAAAACTATACCACAAATTCCAGAAAAACCACGTGGACTTATCCGCCGTGGAAAAAGAACGCCAGCGTCTCCGCAAGAAAATGGATCAGGTGGAAAACGGGATGTCCCAGAAGCCTGCCGCCAAACCCAAGAAGAGATTAAGATCCACAGACCTGCGGCTGGGAGACAGCGTAAAAGTACTCTCCATGAACTTAAAAGGCACTGTCAGCAGCCTCCCCGACGGGAAAGGCAATCTGTTCGTACAGATGGGTATCTTACGGTCACAGGTAAATATCTCCGACCTGGAACTCCTTGACGAACCCGTGATCACCGGCCCATCCATGAGCCGCACCGGGACCGGAAAGATCAAAGTCTCCAAATCAGCAGGCATCTCCACAGAGATCCAGCTTCTTGGCAAAACAGTGGATGAAGCCCTCTCTGAACTGGATAAATATCTGGATGATGCCTATCTCGCCCATTTGGATCAGGTGCGGATCGTACATGGAAAAGGCACCGGAGCTTTGCGTAAAGGCGTACACGATTATCTCAAACGCCAGAGACACGTGAAGTCTTACCGTCTGGGTGGTATGGGCGAAGGCGACTCCGGAGTGACGATCGTAGAATTCAAATAAACCTGCACCATGACAACATCATGACCCGTTATGACTTCTTGATCCGGAGCGGATCCCCACCAAATGTTGGATACATCTTTACTGTTCTAAAAGATCTTAGGGCCAAGATAGGACCGGTGGCAAGATACCGATCTCCTCCTTGACGTGTTCTTTATAATATGTATATTTTAAAAGAGTGTGGTTGAGATACCAGCAAAAATATGGTATGATTTAAAACAGCAAGATATTAGAGCGTGTCTGAGAGATTTCCCACAGATTGTGATCAAACACGAAACACGCTGTAGTCTATTTTTTAAAGATAGGATGTGGAGAAAAGATGAAGAGAATCGGATTATTGACCAGTGGCGGGGACTGTCAGGCTCTGAATGCGACCATGCGCGGTGTGGTAAAGGGCTTGAGCGGGGCTATTGATGAATTGGAAGTTTATGGTTTTGACAACGGATACCAGGGGCTTATCTACAGTAAATACCGCATGCTCACTTCCAGGGATTTTTCGGGGATCCTCACGCAGGGCGGGACGATCCTGGGGACTTCCAGGCAGCCGTTCAAGCTGATGCGTGTGCCAGATGAAAAAGGGCTGGACAAAGTAGGCGCTATGAAACAGACGTATTATAAGCTCTGCCTGGATTGCCTGGTGATCTTAGGCGGGAACGGCACGCAGAAGACGGCCAACCTTCTCAGGGAAGAAGGACTGAATATCATCCATCTGCCGAAGACGATCGATAATGATATCTGGGGCACAGATATGACTTTCGGTTTCCAGAGTGCTGTCAATATCGCCACAGATGCCATTGACTGTATCCATACCACGGCAGCGTCCCATGGTCGTGTGTTTATCGTGGAAGTCATGGGGCATAAGGTAGGGAGCCTGACGCTGCACGCAGGTGTGGCGGGCGGGGCAGATATCATCCTGATCCCGGAGATCCCTTTCGACATCAAGAAAGTGGTGGATGCGGTAAAACGCAGGAGCAAAGCTGGAAAGCGTTTTACGATCCTGGCTGTGGCAGAGGGTGCCATATCTAAAGAAGATGCAAAACTCTCCAAGAAAGAATACAAGGCAAAACTGGCAGAGCGTGCTAAGAAATACCCTTCTGTATCTTATAAGATCGCGCATCAGATCGAGAAGGCGACGGGAAATGAAGTGCGCATCACTGTACCCGGACATACACAGCGCGGCGGCAGCCCCTGTCCCTATGACCGTGTCCTGTCCACAAGGATCGGGGCGGGCGCGGCTGAGTGCATCATGCAGGAAGAATATGGGGTCATGGTGGGCATCATAAACGGAAAGATCCAGTCGATCCCACTGGAGGAGTGTGCGGGAAAATTAAAGGTAGTATCCCCAGATGACCAGCTGGTCAAGGCAGCAAAACAGATCGGGATCAGTTTCGGGGATTAGGTATGGGGTATACGGCTTTATACCGGAAGTTCCGTCCGGATGATCTTACAGATGTCAAAGGGCAGGAGCATATTGTGACGACTCTGACCAACCAGCTGAAAAATGATCGGGTGGGTCATGCCTATCTGTTCTGTGGGACTAGGGGGACGGGAAAGACCAGTGTTGCCAAGATCCTGGCCCGGGCGGTGAACTGTCAGGAGCCGGTGGATGGAAGTCCCTGTAATCAGTGTGAAACATGCAGAGAGATCCTTTCGGGTACGTCTATGAATGTGATAGAGATCGATGCGGCTTCCAATAATGGAGTGGATAATATCCGCGAGATCCGGGATGAAGTTGCTTATCGTCCGGCCAAGGGCAGATATAAGGTATACATCATCGATGAGGTCCACATGTTATCAGCAGGTGCATTCAATGCCCTGCTGAAAACTCTGGAAGAACCTCCTTCTTATGTGATCTTTATCCTGGCGACGACGGAAGCTCATAAGATCCCGGTGACGATCTTGTCGCGCTGCCAGCGGTATGATTTCCGCAGGATCACCATAGATGTGATCGCGGGGCGCCTGGCACAGCTCCTTGAGGCTGAGGGGGTGCAGGCAGAAGAAAAAGCTGTGCGGTATATCGCGAAAGCGGCCGATGGTTCCATGCGGGATGCCTTGAGCCTTTTAGATCGGTGCATCGCTTTTTATCTGGGGGAGGCACTCACCTATGATAAAGTCATGGATGTACTGGGCGCAGTGGATGCCGATGTGTTCAGTGCGCTGTTGCGCAGGGTCGTGGATGGGGATGTGACCGGATCCATACGTATCTTGGAGGAGATGATCCGCCGGGGGAAAGAGATGGGGCAGTTTGTGAACGATCTTATCTGGTATATGAGGAATCTTTTGCTGGTCATGACTTCCCAACAGAAAGAGGAGATCATAGACGTCTCATCCCAGACTCTGGCGCTCTTGGAAGAAGAGAGCAAGATGATATCTCCAGAGATCCTGATGCGCTACATCCGTGTATTTTCGGAGTTGTCGAATAAGATACGCTACGAGTCACAAAAGCGGGTGTTGGTGGAGATCGCTCTGATCAAGCTCTGCCGACCCGCCATGGAGACGGATCTGGGGTCTGTGCTGGACAGGATACGTGTGCTGGAAAGACAGATGGAAGAAAGACCGAGTCCAGTCTATGTCCCTCCTGCGGCACCTGCCAAAGAGCCGCAGGAGGGAGAGGATGTGGCGGGGGCCGATCCGGAGGCAGGCGGGACGCCGTCCCCGCCAAGAGCGGAGCCGGAGGATCTGAAAAAGGTCATGGGACAGTGGGGTCAGATCATAGCGGAGACGGACGGGCGGCTGAAACAGATGCTGCTGCGCAGTGTACCCAAATATTCCCTGAAAGATGATACAAAAGCCCCGGTCCTGTATGTAGAGTTCCAAGACTATCTCGCGAAGCCTTATGTGGAAGGGACGGAGGGCAAAGAGAGGCTGGAGGCCCTGATCGCGGAGAAGATAGGCAGATCTGTGCAGGTGGAGATGCTGATGTCCGGCAGCAGCCAACAAGGGCAGTTGGCAGAACTGTCTGTAGATGATATAATAAAAAAAGAGATCCATATGGATGTTGAGATAGAAGATCGAGCTGGAGGATGAGAGAATGGCAAAAAGAGGTGGATTTCCCGGAGGCATGGGGATGCCCGGCAACATGAACAATCTGATGAAGCAGGCCCAGAAGATGCAAAAGCAGATGGAAGAGAGCCAGAAAGAACTTGAAGAAAAAGAATTTACAGCCACAGCCGGGGGCGGTGCTGTAGAGGTGACAGTCAGCGGCAAGAGAGAAGTGACGAAAGTGAAACTGGCAGAGGAAGCTGTGGATCCGGATGATGTAGAGATGTTGGAAGATCTGATCATGGTCGCCATCAACGACGCCATGCGCCAGGTGGATGAGTCTACGAGCGCTGCCATGTCCCGTCTGACAGGGGGATTGGGCGGAGGATTTCCCTTCTAATGGAATATTACAGCCGTCATATCAGCAACCTGATCGAGCAGTTGTCCCGTCTCCCTGGTATCGGGGCAAAATCTGCCCAGCGGCTTGCTTTCCACATCATGCACATGCCAGAAGAGCAGGTGGGCCTGTTGGCAGGAGCCATGACGCAGGCCAGGGAGAAAGTGCGTTACTGTAAAAGCTGCTGGACACTCACAGATGAAGAACTCTGTCCCATCTGCAGTGACCACAGGCGGGATCACAGTCAGATCATGGTCGTGGAGGATACCCGGGATCTGGCAGCTTATGAAAAGACAGGGAAATATGAGGGAGTGTACCATGTGCTGCATGGTGCGATCTCCCCTATGCTGGGGATCGGCCCGGATGAGATCCGGTTAAAAGAGTTGATGCAGAGGCTCCAGGAACAGGAAGTCCAGGAGGTGATCATCGCCACCAATTCCAGTCTGGAAGGGGAGACGACAGCTATGTATATCAGCAGATTGATCAAGCCCACAGGGATCAGGGTCACGCGGATTGCCAGCGGTGTACCGGTGGGCGGTGACTTAGAATACATTGATGAAGTGACATTGTTAAGGGCATTGGAAGGGAGGGTGGAGCTGTAGCGATGAAGAAGATATGTATGGGAGAAGAAGGACGCTTGTATGGTGACGAGGGCGGAGAAGAATTTTATGGATGTATCAAAGACCTTTTGTGCCATCCTGCCGTCCAGGAGATGAAAAAATATATCCAGCATGGGACGACGACCTGTTATCAGCATTGTCTGAATGTGGCTTATTATAATTTCCGCCTCTGTCGTTTTCTGGGTCTGGATGCCCGGCGTGCGGCCAGGGCTGGGATGCTCCATGATCTGTTCCTCTACGATTGGCATGGTCATGCGGCAAAGACCGGGGACCATTTTCATGGACTCAGGCATCCCAGGCGGGCATTGGAGAATGCGAGGAGATATTTTGATCTGACGCCCTTAGAGGAAGAAGTCATCCTGAAACACATGTGGCCGTTGACAGTGATCCCACCTGTCCATGCAGAGAGCTATGTGATATGTCTGACGGATAAGTACTGCGGGCTCTGTGAGACGGCCGGAGACCGCCACAGACTGCTCTATCATCGCTATCCTCTGTATCGGAGGATGCTGCACTCTATAAACTTCCTTCATCCGTAGGAGCGGCTTCTTGTTGTTCCAGAGACAGAGCATGTGGGATCGGGAGCTTTTCGGGGAGGGGGTCGTATCCCATCAGGGAAAGCGCATAGAGGATCCCGCGGGAGATCATGTCAGCCATGGTGACGATGGTAGAGAGCCGGGTGGTCTGGAGAGCCAGATGCTCCATCCAGCCGGATGTATTGACGATACCGGTGATGGCGATATGTCCCACAGGGGGCAGCTCTTTTTGCACGCCTGCACCTGGGTGGAGTGCGCCGTTTGCGACGGTGACAAATCCCAGGTGTTTTTTTGTGCCCAGGGAAGCGTCGATGGCCACGTAGAGCCCATGGGGGTGCTGCCGGGTGATCTGTCTCATAGCCGTTTCCAGGTTCAGTGCATGGATGGGGTGCTCGAGAGTGCCATAGATCTGTCCATGTATCAGTGGGCATCCAGATAGGCAGTAGCCCACGTAAGGACCCAGGCTGTCCCCTGTGATCCGGTCGGTGCCGATACAGATGAACACCAGCTCTGTCCAATCTTCTTTGTGATCTTTGATACATTTCTCCAGGGAACTCCCGAGCATCGCATAAGAATCCCTCAAACGGGTATTGATGTAGAACGTCATGGGCTTTAGCCCTCCCTTTTGGTCATAGTCTGACCATGTTCCGCAGTTTATGTGTGTCCATGTTCCATCTTATCCAATTTATCAGAAAGTATTCCATGAAAGTCGTGTCGAAGGGGGTCATACGATAAATGGTGTCCTGCCCTATAAATTGATAAATTCTGCACGCCGATCGTGTTAGTCTCATTTCCAAAGGGGTGATGAGATGATAGAAGTAGTATATAAAGAAGAGAAGAAAGAGGCGGTCGGCAACGAAGGCTTTTTTCATATACCAAAAAACATCCGCCAGATCGGTGAAGTCAATCCTGCCCACAAAATATATATGGAAGATTATGCACATACATTCCTGGTACGGATCGCTGAGCAGAGGCCAGAGGCGAAGATCGGGCTCTTGCTGGGCAGATCCAATTGGGCAGCGGGTGTCACATACATTTTCATAAAAAGTGCCCTTCAGATCGAGGACATGGAAGTCACGCCGGAACATATTGTATTTACGGAAGAGATATGGCAGCAAGCCGATGAGAAGATACAGGGATATTTTCCCGAACAGGAGGTCGTGGGGTGGTTTTTCATCATGCCGGAATGCAGCATGGAATTGACGGACGTGCTCTATCGTACGCATCTGAATTATTTTGGCGGGAATGATAAGCTTTTGTATATGATGGAACCCCTGGAGAAAGAGGAAGCTTTTTTTCAATATGAAAATGGGTGTATGAGCAGGCAGAAAGGTTTCTATCTGTATTACGATAAAAATAAACCCATGCAAGAATACATGATCAAGATGAATAAGAATGTTCCCATTGAGAGTAAAGAACTGGTAAAAGATAAAGCTGTCCAGGATTTTAGAAAGATCATATCGGGAAAGCCTGTGAAAGAGGAAGAAGAAAAAAGTGGATTCTCCCTCTTTCATGCTGTTGGCGTGTGTGTGGTCGTGGGAGCGATCGCAGTGGGGATCACATATCTGAACGATCACCAGAAGATGGAAGAGACATCAGCAAAGATAAAAGATACAGAAAAGATGCAGCTGTCTGCTGACCGGACAGATCCTGTCGTGTCGGACCGGTCAGGAGAGGAGCAGGTGTCAGGAGAGATGGATGCGGCAGAGAAGAGAGAAGAGATAGAGGAGTCGAAAAGAGAAGCAGAGGATATACAAGATCAGGACACCACGCCAGAAGGGACACCGGCGGCCACACCCACTGCGGTGCCAGGAGAAGAGGAGAAGGTCCAGGAGGGACAAGCAGAGGCTGCTGTCATCCAGGAGCAGGACCTAACGGCCAATGGGTCTTATGTAGTACAGCATGGGGACACTTTATCGAATATATGCAAACGTATATATGGGAATACCGGCCAGCTGCGGGATATATGCAGATTAAATGGACTGGATCTGAATGATATCATATACCCTGGACAAATCATTTTACTCCCATAAAAGAGTGTGTTATAATCAAGGATAAAAAAGTCACATAGTTTTTACATAAGGATAAGGAATGCAAAAAGATGGCAAACTTTATAAAAAAATGGGTGCGCAAGGCCAGGAGGCGCGCTGCCAGGGCAGCGAGAATGGAAAATCCCAAACGCAGGCGTCAAAAGAGGACGATACGGTTTTTGATCGCATTGACGCTCTTAGCCGTGGTAGGTACAGGGGTATATATCTATGACCGCAATAAAGTATACGACAGTTATAAGCTCCTGGCGACAAGTACCCGTGAAGAAAATGCTTCTACACAGTATATAGAAGTGGACGGAGATCTGTTTAAATACAACAGTGAGGGCGCCTCCCTGGAAGATTATAGAGGGACAGTCTATTGGACATCCCCCTATGAGATGCAAAACCCCATAGTAGATGTATGCGGATCCACCATTGTAGTGGCTGACCAGGGGGGGACGTCTATGGTGATCTTCAATGGGGATGGGGAGATGGGTAAAGTACAGACAGAGAAAAAGATCGTCAAAGTCTGTGTATCAAAACAGGGGGCAGTGGCAGTGATCCTGGAGGGTGAGGATGATACATGGATCAATTTCTACGATCCTAAAGGCAGCCTGATCGCGGAGAACCAGACACGGGTGGATGATCCAGGATACCCTCTTGACATCGCTGTTTCAGAAGACGGGTTCCTGATCATGGTCGCATACCAGTTCATAGACGGCGGGGAGACGACCAGTTATGTTGCTTATTATAATTTTGGCACGGCAGGTAAAAATCAGATCGATAATATCGTGAGCGGTTATCAATATAAGGGAGTGGTGGTCCCGCAGACAGTATATCTGGATGCTTCTACTTCAGTGGCGTTCAGGGATGATGGTTTTAGTGTCTATGAGGGGAAACAGATCCCGAAAGAGAGTGTCAATGTGGCCATAGACCAGGAGATAACCAGTACTTTTTATGATCATGATAATATTGGGATCGTATACGAGAACAGTGGAAAAGACCAGATGTATACGATGCAGGTCTACGATACAAAAGGAAAGGAAAAGTTCCGGAAAGATCTTAGCGTCTCCTATACAAAGATCCGCATGAGTGAAGGTGTCATCGTGATGAGCAACGATTCCCAGGTGAGTGTACTCAGCACCAGTGGAGTCCAGAAATTTAATGGGAATATCGCCGAAGGTGCAGTGGAAGACTTTTTTAAGATCGGAAGGAACAAGTATGCCATCATTTTGGAGAGGGCTGTTGGGATACTGAGATTAAGATGATTTTTTTCGGAGGATCACAAATGACATGGTTTGGGATAGCGGCGCTCGCATTACTGTTGGGCTTTGGAGTGGTCGGCTATATGCGTGGATTTATCAAAGAAGTAGTATCTATGACATTCCTGGTACTTTCTATCGGGATCGTTTGGCTGATAAATCCTGCTGTCAGTTCGATCATAAAAGAACATACGGCATTTTATACTGAGATAAAGGAGCGATGTGCGGAGGGATTGGAGAAAAAAATACAGCCGGGAGTACAGGTGGGGCGGGAGACACAGATGACATTGATCGATCAGATGCCTTTGCCGAAAGAGATCAAGAAAGGTCTGATGACCAACAATAATCCAGAGATCTATAAACTTTTGAAGGTGGATAGTTTCATAGATTATGTGGCGGACTATGTGGCGACGATCATGACAAATGGGGTCGGGTCCATCGTGTCTTTTATCCTGGCTTTTGTATCTATGAAGATCTTGGTCTGTACGTTGGGCTTTATGAGCAAGCTGCCTGTCCTGAGAGGGGTGGACCGGATGGCCGGAGGGGTGGTCGGCTTAGCAAAAGGGATGATCGCTCTATGGATCTTGGGGCTGGTGGCAACAGTATTGTGTGATACAAGGTTGGGTGGGATGTGTATGGATGCGATCGAAGAGGATCGCTTCCTTTCGCTTTTATATGACTTGGATCTGTTTGTAAAAGTGTTCATCAACATCTTCTACGATCTGTAGAGCGTGTTTGAAAAATGCTTTATGTCAACCGTAAGTCACAATTTGTGGGAGATCTGTCCCGAATGAAGGCGGCGTAGCGGGCTACGGCAACTGAATAAGGGACAGATATACCGCAAAGTGGGGCGTACGGATGGCGTGAATGATTTTTCAAACACGCTCTAGGAAGATGGGGAGCGTTACAAGGAGCAGAAAAAATAAAAAAATGAAAAAACCTGTTGACAATCATTTCTAGCCGTGCTATTATAACTAAGCTGACACGGAGGAACACCTCAGAGACAGCGGAAAATAAGAGATCAATACGAGTACATTGACAACTGAACAGCGAAACACAAAGACATACATTTGTGACGGTGATATCT
>CANTEW010000062.1 GCA_947652925.1 uncultured Lachnospiraceae bacterium | reverse complement strand
TCAATCGCCGTAGCCACCGCTACGCCTCATTCCTCCGCCTTGCAGAGTGACGAAATATCCGGCACACTTTATCACAGAGATCAGCTTGTCGATACACTAGTGTATCCAGGGTTTGTATTATCCATTTGACAAACGGTGGATGTTGAACTTATAATGGAAACAATTGGGAGTTTTCCCGGAGATAGAAAGGAGGGATGGTCATGATCAGATATTTTCGGACTGTGGATGGAGTCATACGCCAGATCCAGGATCCTGCAGACGGCTGCTGGGTGGCTATGACAAATCCCACGACAGCGGAAGTCTTCCGTATAGCAGAAATGTATCATATAGAAGTGGACGACCTGCGGGCGCCTTTAGACGAAGAAGAACGTTCCCGTATAGAAGTAGAAGACGGGTATACCTTGATCTTGGTAGATATCCCCATGATCGAGGAGCGGAACGATAAAGATTGGTATGGGACGATCCCCTTGGCGATCATTGTGACGGATACGGCGATCTTGACCATCTGTCTGGAAGACACGCCAGTATTGGATCGATTTATGGAAGGGCGGGTGCGCAGTTTTTATACTTATATGAAAACCCGGTTCATACTGCAGATCCTCCATCGGAATGCGAGTATGTACCTGCATTATCTGCGCATCATAGATAAGAAGAGTGAACAGGTAGAGGAAAAGCTCCATGCATCCACCAGGAACCGGGAATTGATCGAATTGTTGGAATTGGAGAAGTCTCTGGTGTATTTTACCACGTCCCTGCGTTCCAACGAGATCGTACTGGAGAAACTCTTGAAGACAGACAAGATCAAAAAATATCCGGAAGACACCGATCTCTTGGAAGATGTCATCATCGAGAATAAACAGGCGATCGAGATGGCTAATATATACAGCGGTATCTTGAGCGGGATGATGGATGCCTTCGCCTCTGTCATATCCAATAACCTGAATATCGTCATGAAGTATCTGGCCACTGTCACGATCGTCATGTCCATCCCAACGATGATATTCAGCGCTTATGGTATGAATGTGGACCCGAGGGGGATGCCTTTTGCAGGCAGTGCCTGGGGATTTCTCATCGTGATCTGTATCGCGCTTCTCATCAGCCTGATCGTGACGATCATCTTTTCAAAAAAGAAGCTGTTTTAAAGGAGGATTATGAAACTTATCACAAGATTGGAACAGAGATTTGGCAGATATGGGATCCATAATCTGACCATCTATATCATCATCTGCTATGCGGTGGGATATGCCCTGGAGCTGGTGCAGCCGGACATGCTGGACTATCTGGCTCTCGATCCGAGCCATATCCTCCACGGGCAGGTGTGGCGGCTTTTCACATGGATCTTGATCCCGCCTGAAAGTCTTGATATCTTTACGATCATCATGCTTTATTTTTATTATTCTATCGGTTCAACGCTGGAACGCACCTGGGGGACTTTCCGGTATACGCTGTATATCATCAGCGGACTGTTCTTTACGATCATCGGTGCCTTCGTCCTCTATTTTATCATAGGGGATGTGTATTCCATGCTGAACCTGGGGCGGCTGGCATTTTCTACCTATTATATCAGTACATCGATCTTGCTGGCTTTTGCAGCCACATATCCAGATATGCAGGTGTTGTTCTGGTTCATCTTCCCTCTGCGGATCAAATGGCTTGGGATCTTATACGGGGCGATGATCCTTTATGATATGATCACCTATCTGCGGAACGGGTTCTGGTTTATGGCTATCCCCATCGTGGCTTCATTTTTAAATTTTGTGATCTTTTTTTTGTCCACAAGGAATGTGGCCAGGTATAAGCCAAAAGAGATCAAACGGAGGAGAGACTTCCAAAAAGCGGTCAGTCCCGGTCGTATGCACAGCGGAGCGGTCACCAAACATAAATGTGCCGTCTGCGGCCAGACAGACCAGGATGACCCGGATCTGGAATTTAGGTTTTGTTCCAAATGCAATGGGAATTATGAATATTGTCAGCATCATTTGTTTACCCATACACATGTCAAGTAGGAGGAAGATCGATGAAACGGACAAAGATCATTTGTACAATGGGACCCGCTACGGATGACAGAGAGGTCTTGCAGGCTTTGATGGAACACGGCATGGACATTGCCAGATTTAATTTTTCCCATGGGGATCACAGCGAACAGAAAAAACGGGCTGATATGGTAAAAGCCTTGCGGCAGGAATCTGGGATCCCCGTTGCCCTTCTATTGGACACGAAAGGACCGGAGATCCGCACAGGGATCCTAAAAGATGGGAAAAAGGTCACATTGACCGCCGGGCAGGATTTCCTCCTGACCACGGAAGAGATAGAGGGCGACGACCAAAAAGTGTGCATCACATATCCCGGACTGCCAGCAGATGTCCAGCCCGGCTCCCACATCTTGATCGATGATGGCCTGTTGGAATTGGAGGTAGTCTCCACAGATGATAAAGAGATCTTCTGCCGGGTCTTGAACGGAGGGGAGTTGGGAGAGCGTAAGGGCATCAATGTGCCAAATGTGAAAGTAAAGCTCCCGGGGATCACGGAGAAGGACAGGGAAGATATCCTATTTGGGATCCAGCAGGGATTTGATTATATCGCTGCGTCTTTTGTCCGTGACGGAGAAGTCATACGTGAGATCCGTCAACTGCTGGATGAGAACGGAGGCAGTCATATCGGCATCATCGCTAAGATCGAGAATGCAGAAGGCATTGAAAATATCGACGAGATCATACAGGCGTCGGACGGCATCATGATCGCCCGGGGTGATATGGGGGTGGAAGTGCCCGCCTATAAAGTCCCCCATATACAGAAAAAGATCATCAAAAAATGTAATGAACGCTACGTTCCAGTCATCACCGCCACCCAGATGCTGGACTCTATGATGCGCAACCCCCGTCCCACCCGTGCGGAAGTGACGGACGTAGCCAATGCTATCTATGACGGCACAGACGCTATCATGCTGTCTGGTGAGACTGCCGCCGGGAAGTATCCAGTAGAATCGGTAAAGATGATGGTGGAGATCGCTGAAAACACGGAAAAGCATATGAAATATGATAAATTTATCGAACACCGCCGGATGGACATGAAAGAATCCGTGTCCAGTGCAGTGGGATATGCCGCTGTGTTATGTGTGAAAAATCTCCAGGCGGATGCGATCGTAGCGCCTACAGCCATGGGAAAAACAGCGCGTCTGATCTCCAGTTTTCGCCCTAAAGTACCCATCTATGCCGTGACGCCCAACGATACAGTCCGCTATAGATTACAGCTTTACTGGGGCATCACGCCGCTGAAAGGAAATGAGCGCAGCACCACAGAGTATATCATCCAGGATGCCGCCCGGACGGTCATGGATCTGGGACTGGCAAGACCAGGCCAGATGCTGGTATTTACTGCGGGGGATCCCGCGACAAATGTGACCACCAGCGAGGGGGTCTCCACAAATATGCTGCAGATCATAGAAGTGTAGAGACAGGAGGAAACAGATCAAAATGGAAAAGACACCCTTTGTATCTCTGGAAAAAGTCCAGGAGATCGTAAAAGAATATCCAACCCCCTTTCATATTTATGATGAAAGAGGGATCCGGGAAAATGCGGAAGCTCTGCAGAGGGCTTTCTCATGGAACCCCGGTTTTAGAGAATACTTTGCAGTGAAAGCAACACCCAACCCATACCTGCTCCAACTCCTCAAAAAATGCGGATGCGGTTACGATTGTTCTTCTCTTACGGAGTTGATGCTCTCCAAAGCCGTGGGAGCTGAGCCGGGCGATATCATGTTCTCATCCAACGTCACACCTGCTGAAGAATACGCATACGCCTATCGGGAAGGTGCGATCATCAATCTGGATGACATCACCCATATAGATTTTCTGGAAAAAACGATCGGCACGATACCGAAAGTGATCAGCTGCCGTTATAATCCAGGGGGATTATTTAAGATCAGCAATGATATCATGGATAATCCGGGAGATGCAAAATACGGTATGACAACGGAACAATTGTTTGAAGCGTTCCGCATCCTGAAGAGCAAAGGGGCGGAAGAGTTCGGCATCCACGCATTCCTTGCCAGCAATACGGTGACCAATGAATATTATCCTATGCTGGCAAAGATCCTGTTCGAAGTCGCTGTCAGACTACAGAAAGAGACAGGTTGTCATATCACATTTATCAACTTGTCCGGAGGGATCGGGATCCCCTACCATCCAGACCAGGAACCCAACGATATCCAGGAGATCGGGGATGGGGTACATCGAGTATACCAGGATATCCTGGAACCGGCAGGGATGGGGGATGTGGCGATCTATACGGAACTGGGACGTTATATGACAGGACCCTTCGGCGGACTTGTCACCCAGGCCATCCATGAAAAACATACGCATAAGGAATATATTGGCTGTGATGCCTGTGCTGTCAATCTGATGCGTCCGGCTATGTATGGGGCCTATCATCATATAACTGTGCTGGGAAAAGAAGCCGCGCCCTGCACAGAGACTTACGATGTGACAGGTTCCCTCTGTGAAAACAACGATAAATTTGCCATTGACCGGAGACTGCCGAAGATTGAGAGAGGCGACTATCTCTTTATCCATGATACAGGTGCCCACGGGTTCTCTATGGGTTATAATTATAATGGAAAGCTGCGTTCCGCAGAGATACTCCTGCGGGAGGACGGATCCTACCAGCTGATCCGCCGGGCAGAGACACCGGAAGATTATTTTGCGACTTTCGACTGTTTTCCTGAATTTGCAGGGTCATTAAAAAAATAGTGCCGCGAACATGTGTTTCACGTGAAACATTATCTGGCAGATCAGACAATAAAAGACAGCTCCTGGGAAAAGGAGTTGTCTTTTATGCTGAAAAGGAGTCTTTTATGGAAACATTATATAAGAAACTGGAAGCTTACCATGCACGTGATATCTATCCCTTCCATATGCCGGGACACAAGCGCAATGAGGGAGCGGTGGATCTTCTGCCGGGTCTGACAAGGGATATCACAGAGATCGAAGGCTTTGATGACTTACATCATCCCACAGGTATCCTGCGGGGAGCGCAGGATACAGCAGCCAGACTCTATGGCGCCGACGAGACATTTTATAGCGTGAATGGGAGTACGGGCGCATTATTGGCTGCCGTCTGTGCATGTACCACCCACGGAGGCTCGGTATTGATAGCCAGGAACTGTCACCGCTGTGTTTACCACGCGATCTCCTTGATGCAGCTGGACAGTCACTATCTCTATCCGAGGATCACAGTCCCTTATGGTCTAAATGGTTCTATCCAGCCTGAGCAGGTGGAAAGGGCTCTGTCTGTACATCCAGATGTTCAGGCTGTGGTGATCACATCTCCTACATATGATGGCGTTGTATCTCCCATAAAAGAGATCGCTACGATCGTCCATCGGCATAAACTGCCGTTGATCGTAGATGAAGCCCATGGAGCGCATTTTCCTTTTCACAGCTATTTCCCTGTATCTGCACTGGGACAGGGGGCTGATCTGGTGATCCACAGCTTGCATAAGACACTGCCTGCATTGACGCAGACAGCCCTCCTCCATGTGCGCGGCGATCTGGCCGACCGGGAACAGATACGCCGGTATATGGCCATGTTCCAGACAAGCAGTCCGTCCTATCTGCTGATGGGGAGTATAGATGCCTGTATCCAGAAGCTTTCAAGATCTGGCAGTGGACTATTTGGAGAGTATGTGGACAGGCTAAAAAGATCGAGGACGCGCTTATCGAAACTCCGTTTCGTCCGACTGGTGGGAGAGAGTCTGATCGACCGGGAGACTGTCTGGGATCTTGACCTTTCCAAGCTGATCCTTGATGTGGAGGGCAGCTGCATGGATGGCCCTCAAGTATATCAATGCCTGTTGAAAAAATACAACATCCAGATGGAAATGGAAACCCTGACTTATGTGCTTGGCATGACCAGCATAGCAGATACAGAAGAAGGGTTTGAACGGCTGTGTTGGGCTTTGGAAGATCTGGAGGGATCCTGGGTGAGAAGAGGACAGATACCGTCCAAAGAACGGATGGCATCCAGCCAGGATCTGTCCGTTCTTTCAGGGGAAAAGGTCCTTCCGATCGGAAGAGCGATGGAGCAAGACCGTACCAGGCGTCCTATCTTACAGAGTGAAGGATGCGTGTCAGGCGCATTCTTATATCTGTACCCGCCAGGGATCCCTCTCGCAGCGCCGGGAGAAAAGATCACTTCCCGATTGATCGAGGCCATCACCCGTTTCCAGGATACGGGCCTTACCGTCCAGGGGCTGACGGGGACCTCTGGTCCTGAGATATGGATCCTCTGCCATGGAAACTCTTAAAGTGTTTTGGATATGCCTGGATCTGGCAAACATATTGACAGCAAAACAACAATATAATACAATTACTATATTTAAGTAACGATTTGTATGATCACTGAAATGAGAGGTCGATAGAGATGAAAGATACAATCGGTGTTGTACACGGCAGGTTCCAGCTATTGCATAATGATCATGTCAGATATATCATGTCCGGATCAGAAAGATGTGAGCATCTGTTGATAGGTATATGCAGACCAGACGGACCTTTGACTTGTTTTACAGAGTCAGATCCACATCGTTCCTGCAGAGAGTCAAACCCTTTTTCATATTATGAAAGATATCAGATGATCAAGGGGACTCTGCTGGATATGGATATGGATCCGGCTCGATTTGATATCTTGCCGTTTCCGATCGACCTTCCTGAGATGCTCTTTGGATATGTACCGGCAGACGCTAGATATTACTTGACGATCTATGATGACTGGGGGATAGAGAAGAAGAAGATACTTGAGGGACTGGGCTGTGATGTAGAAGTCCTGCGACATGTGGGGATCCATGAGAAAGGGATCAGCGCTACAGATGTCAGACAGCGTATCGTAGAAGGCAGAGAGTGGGAAAGTTTTGTCCCGCCTTATGTATATAGATATGTGATCGATCACCATTTAGATAAAAAGATCCAAGCGCGCCTTTGAAAGGTCTACCGAACATGAGCAGGAAAAACAGATGGAGAGGGATAGAGTCCTATGGATCATGACACATTTGCATCTATGCTTGCCATTGGTGAGACTGTAGCTGTGGAATTTAAGCGTTGTGGAAACGGGATAGAGCATGATGTGTATGAAAGTATATGTGCGTTCTTGAACCGTTTTGGCGGCGATCTGTTTATGGGGGTATCAGACGATGGAGCTGTACTGGGGGTACCAGAGAAAGCGGCGCCCGATATGGTAAAGAACTTCATCAGTATGATCAGCAATCCGGCAAATTTTACTCCGACAGTCTATCTTGCACCAGAATTATTGAGATATGAGGGATGTACAGTGATCCATATCCATGTACCTCCCAGTGCTGAAGTCCACAGCTATAAGAGAGTGATCTATGACCGGGTAGACGACGCAGATGTTAAGGTAACGGCTACAGCACAGATCGCTTCTATGTATATCCGCAAACAAAATATCTTTACAGAAAAGAAGATCTATCCTTATGCATCTATGGAAGATCTCCGTTTGGATCTGCTGCCTCAGGTGCGGCAGATGGCAGTCAACCATGCAGGCGGCAGACACCCTTGGGAAGTTATGGATGATCAAGAACTATTGATGAGTGCAGGTCTGTATGGTACGGATATAGCAACAGGGGAAAAAGGTTATAACTTGGCAGCGATCCTTCTTTTGGGAAAAGATGATGTCATATTTAATGTCTGTCCCACATATGAAACAGACGGGCTTGTACGAAAAGTGAATGTGGATCGGTATGATGACAGGGAGATCATCCGTACCAATCTGATCGAGAGTTTTGACCATTTGATGGAATTTACGAGAAAACATCTCCCAGATAAATTTTTCCTGGAAGATGAAAACAGGGTAAGCCTGCGGAATATCCTTGCCAGGGAAATGGTCAGCAATACACTCATGCATCGGGAGTTTACAAGTTCTTACGCGGCAAAATTTGTGATCGGATCTGAACAGATGTTTACGGAAAATGCCAGTCGTGCTGTGAAAGAAGGCTTTATCACTCCAGATAGTTTAGAACCCAATCCCAAAAATCCGATCATCGCATCTTTTTTCAGGAATATCGGCAGAGCTGACCGGCTCGGTTCCGGTGTACGTAATCTATTCAAATACAGTAAATTCTATTCAGGTGCGGATCCCGTATTTCAAGAGGGTGACGTATTCCGTATCATTGTGCCCCTCAATGAGGCATACTCTTTCGATCAGGGGATGGTACATGGCGGGATCGTAGAGACTAGCGCAAAAACTAGCGCAAAGACTAGCGCAAAAACTAGCGCAAAGACTAGCGCAAAAGCGGCCATGTGCCTGACCGAAACTGAAAGGATGATCTTAAGATCTGTAAAAGAAGATCCACGGATCACACAAAAAGAATTAGCGGAGCTGATCGGTCTATCAAACAGCGGGATCCGTTATGCGATGAAAAAACTCAAAGAAAAGGGCCTCCTGATAAGAAACGGTCCGAACCGGAACGGTGGGTGGCAGTTAAATGGATATCAACAAGACAATAGATAATGTCGAGGAGAAGGATATATGTTTATTTTAAGAAGGATCTACTGCAGGACATTCCAAACCGTATTTAAGATAGCCCTGCCGTTCCTGCCATATCGAAAACCTAAGATCATCCCGTCTGTAGCGGGCATTGCAGAAGTCTGCAGACAGAATAAGATCACATGTGTCATGATCGTGACAGATAAAGGCATCCGCCGTCTGGGATTGACAGACCCTCTGGAAAAGATATTGGATAAGCAGGGGATCGATCATTGTATCTACAGCCGCACAGTGGCGGATCCGACGATCTGGAATGTAGAAGAAGCCCGCAGGATGTATCTGCGGCATGATGCGCAGGCCATCATCGCATTCGGCGGCGGTTCTTCTATGGATTGTGCAAAAGCAGCGGGCGCCCGGATCGTAAAGCCAAGGCAGAGTGTGCGCCGGATGAAAGGCATCCTGAAGATCCGTAAGAAACTCCCTCTTTTGATCGCCGTCCCGACTACAGCGGGTACAGGCAGCGAGACGACCTTGGCGGCAGTCATCACAGACAGTGAGAGGCACCATAAATATCCGATCAACGATCTCTGCCTGATCCCCCGCTATGCCGTACTGGATTATCATGAGACACTGGGACTCCCTGCGGATCTCACAGCGACTACGGGGATGGATGCCCTGACCCATGCGGTAGAGGCATATATCGGCGGGAGTACTACAAGAGGGACTCGGAAAATGGCAGAAGAGGCCGTCTGCCTGATCTACAGATATCTAAAAGCGGCTTATGAAGATGGACAGGACAAAAGAGCGCGCAGCGGTATGCTCCGGGCGTCTTATTATGCTGGCGCGGCATTTACAAGATCCTATGTGGGCTATATCCATGCTGTTGCCCATTCTCTGGGTGGGCAATATAAGATACCCCATGGACTCGCCAATGCAGTGACCCTTCCGGTGGTCTTGCGCATGTACGGCTCCGCCTGTGAGAAAAAACTGGCGAAGCTGGCAAGGATAACAGGGATCGCAGATAAACAGACAAAAGATCACAGGGCGGCACAGGCCTTTATCGGATGGATCCAGAGATCAAACGATCATATGGGGATCCCCCGCTATTTTCCGCAGATCCGCCGCAAAGACATACCTCTTATGGCCAGACATGCAGACAAAGAGGGAAATCCGCTGTATCCGGTCCCTGTGCTGATGGACAGAAAAGAACTGGAAGAGATCTATCATAGATTAAAAGGGGAAGTAAAAAAATAAAGGAGGGATCCAAAGTATGCAGATCGAAGGAGTGATAAAAAAACAGAGACTCTTTTTTTCATCCGGAAAGACGTTCCACATCCCTTACAGGATCAAAGCCCTGGATAAGCTGGAACAGGCGATCTTGAAATATGGACCTGAACTCTACAGAGCTCTCTGGAAGGATCTGGGGAAGTCTAAAGCTGAGTCTTATATGTGTGAAGTAGGGCTCACACTGTCGGAACTGCGTTTCGTCCGGAAACATATATCCGCCTGGAGTAAGGATCGTCCGATCCGGACGCCTTTAGCACAATTCCATGGCAAGAGTTTTACTTTACAGGAACCCTATGGCGTTGTTTTGATCATGTCCCCATGGAACTATCCGGTACTCCTGACCCTGGAACCTTTGATCGGAGCGCTGGCCGCCGGCAATTGCTGTGTGGTAAAACCATCGGCGTATTCTCCGGCTACATCAAAAGTGATCGCACAGCTGATACATGAGACATTTCCAAAAGGCTATGTAGCCGTGGTAGAAGGTGGGAGAGAAGAGAACCAGAGCCTCCTGGAACAGAAATTTGACTATATCTTTTTCACAGGCGGTGTAAATGTGGGAAAACTGGTCATGGAAAAAGCATCCGCCCATCTGACCCCGGTCACTCTGGAACTGGGCGGCAAAAGCCCCTGTATCATCGACCACACAGCTGATCTGAAACTGGCAGCCAGGAGGATCGTATTTGGAAAATATCTGAATTGTGGACAGACTTGCGTCGCCCCCGATCATGTATTGATCGAGCAGAGTGTAAAAAATACATTCTTGGGATATGTGAAAAAAGAGATCTCACGCATGTATGGGGAAGATCCCATCTCCAACCCGGCTTACGGCAAGATGGTCAATAAAAAACATTTTGAGAGGGTACTGGGGCTGATCGACGACAAAAAAGTGGTCTACGGCGGTGAGAGCAATGCACAGACCCTGCAGATCGCGCCCACCGTCATGGACAGAGTCCTGGAAGAAGATCCTGTGATGCAGGAGGAGATCTTCGGGCCAGTCCTGCCGGTCTTGTCCGTCGCCTCTATGGGGGAGGCCTATGCGTTCTTGAAAAAGCGTCCTCAGCCTCTGGCACTCTATATCTTCACATCCGATAAGATGACGGAGAGATATTTCCTGCAAAGGATCCCCTTCGGCGGCGGATGTGTGAACGATACAGTGATCCATCTGGCCACCCCGTATATGGGTTTTGGCGGCGTTGGCAACAGCGGTATGGGTTCTTATCATGGGAAAAAGAGTTTTGAGACTTTCAGCCATGAGAAGAGCATTGTAAAAAAATACACTTGGATAGACCTTCCCATGCGATACCAGCCCTATAGCAGACAAAAAGAAAACCTGATACGGATGTTCCTGAGATAGAAAATAAAAAACAACAATATCTGGGATCTTTATTGACGTGCATAGACTTATATGATAGAATATATGAGTATGCCGCACAAAGAGGTTAAAAGTGTTGCGATGCAACTACCATATTTGGCGAGTAAAGAAAATAGGAGGTATACCTTATGTACGCGATCATTGCGACAGGTGGTAAACAGTACAAGGTTGCTGCGGGTGATTTCGTGAATGTAGAGAAGCTCGGCGTGGAAGCCGGCGAGACAGTCACTTTTGACGATGTACTCGCTGTGAGCGACGACAATGGTCTGAAATTTGGAAATGATGTAGCAGGTGCGAACGTCACAGCATCCGTAGTGGAGAACGGAAAAGCGAAGAAAGTCATCGTATATAAATTCAAACGCAAGACCGGCTACCACAAGAAAAAAGGCCATAGACAGCAGTACACGAGAGTTAAGATCGAAAAGATCAATATCTAAAATGTCAGGTGTACTATGATCACGGTAACGGTATGGCGAAAAGACGGGGAATTTAATAAGATCGAATCCAGGGGACATGCCGGCTTTGATGAAAAAGGACGCGACATTATCTGTGCCGCAGTCTCAGCATTGATGGTGAATACCGTGAATTCTATCGACAGTTTTACCGAGGATATCATCCACGTGATCAGCGAGGAAGGATATCTATCCCTGGAATTCATCGTCGGCCCCAGTAAAGATTCTAGACTTTTGATAGATTCCCTGATGTTGGGTTTGTCTCAGATACAAGATAGTTACGACAGAGCATATTTAAAAGTGATCGCGAAGGAGGTGTAGGGACATGTTGAAAATGGATCTTCAACTGTTTGCTCATAAAAAAGGTGTAGGTTCCACAAAGAACGGACGTGATTCTGAGTCTAAGAGATTAGGTGCAAAAAGGGCAGACGGGCAGTTTGTACTTGCAGGGAATATCCTTTACAGGCAGCGTGGGACAAGGATCCATCCTGGAGTGAATGTAGGTTTGGGAAGGGATCATACCTTATTTGCCTTGAAAGATGGTATCGTACGTTATACCAGAAAAGGAAGAGACAAAAAACAGGTTTCTGTTATCCCTGTTGCTGTTGAGGAGTAAGCAGGCATTTTAAGGCTTCAAATCTTAGGACGTATTTGGATCTAGGGTTTGGAGCCTTTTTATCATATTATAGAGGTGAGAGACAATGTTTGCAGATAGAGCAAAGATCATCATCCGTTCAGGAAAAGGCGGGGACGGTCATGTGAGTTTCCGTCGGGAGAAGTATGTCCCCAACGGCGGTCCCGACGGGGGTGACGGCGGAAAAGGCGGGGATGTCATCTTTCAGGTAGACGAGGGGATCAATACACTGATCGACTACCGCCACAAAAGGAAATTTGCAGCTGAAGATGGGGAACCCGGCGGGAAGCGCCGCTGCCATGGCGCCAACGGACAGGATCTGACCCTGAAAGTCCCTGCCGGGACTGTGGTGATCGAAGCCCAGTCCGGCAAAGTGGTCGCGGATCTGTCCGGTGATAACAAAAGACAGATCATATTAAGAGGCGGAAATGGCGGGAATGGAAATATGCATTATGCCACCTCAACGATGCAGGCGCCCAAATACGCGCAGGCAGGGGAAGCCGCCCTGGAATTGGAAGTACTCCTGGAATTAAAGGTGATCGCTGACGTGGGGCTGGTTGGGTTTCCCAATGTGGGAAAATCAACTTTCCTGTCCAGAGTATCCAATGCCCGTCCGAAAGTAGCCGACTACCCATTCACCACTTTGAACCCTCATTTGGGTGTGGTCAACTACGATGAGATCGATGGTTTTGTGATCGCAGATATCCCCGGACTCATAGAGGGCGCTTCGCAGGGGACAGGCCTTGGACACAAATTCCTGCGGCATATCGAGCGCACACGTGCGATCATCCATCTGGTGGACGCCGCTTCTGTGGAGGGCAGGGATCCTATCGAAGATATCTATAAGATCAATGAGGAATTGCGTCTCTATAACCAGGAAATCGCAGAACGTCCCCAGATCATCGCCGCCAATAAGATAGATGCATTGGGTCCGGATGCGGAAGAGATCCTGCAAAGATTAAAGCAGGAGTTTGAGCCCAAAGGGATCCCCGTATACGCCATCTCAGCGGTCAGCGGCCAGGGCGTAAAAGAACTGCTGTGGGCGGTGAAAGATCTCCTGGCCACGATGCCGAAAGAGGGCATTGTATTTGAGCAGGAATTCTTCCCCGAAGAAGAGATCATCGTGGAAAATCTCCCTTATAAAGTGGAGTGTTCAGAGAAAGAACCCAACACATTTATCGTAGAAGGCCCCAAGATCGAGAAAATGCTGGGCTATACCAATCTGGACTCGGAAAAAGGATTTGCCTTTTTCCAGAATTTCCTCAAAGAACATGGGATATTAAAAGATCTGCAGGAGGCAGGGATCCAGGATGGGGACACCGTGCGTATATACGGATTCGCCTTTGAATATTATAAATAGGAGTGTAGGAACGGATGACGAGTAAACAAAGAGCTTATTTAAAAGGACTGGCCATGGAGCTTAGCCCTGTCCTCCAGTTAGGAAAAGGTGGACTCACGCCGGAGTTCACCGCTTCAGTGGACCAGGTGTTAGAGGCGAGGGAACTGATCAAACTCAGCATACTGCAGAATTGCCTGGAGGATCCCCGGGAGGTAGCAGCCACCCTTGCAGAACGTACACGAGCGTCTGTCGTACAGGTGATCGGTAAGAGGATCATCTTGTATCGTCCAAAGAGAAATGGTAAGACTAAGATAGAACTTCCGAAATGATCAACATAAGGATTAAAAAGATATGAGCAAAAAGAAGATTGGGATCATGGGTGGGACTTTTGACCCCATCCATATCGGACACTTGATCTTAGGGGAAAAGGCATACGAACAATTTGATCTGGAAAAAGTCCTGTTCCTGCCTTCCGGGAATCCGCCCCATAAGAAGTCCCGCCCCGGCAGGGCGACTGACAGTCAACGGGTCGAAATGGTCAGGATGGCCATCGCCGGCAACGCCCATTTTGGATTATCGCTCATGGAAATGCACGGACAAGGGTATTCTTACACGTATCGGACCCTGGAACGTATGAGAGAGGAACATCCCGATGAAGAATACTATTTTATCATAGGGGCGGATTCCCTGTTCACACTGGAGCAATGGCGGGAACCCGGCCGCATCTGCCAGAACTGTAAGATCGCGGTGGCCGTCCGTAACCATACGGATCAGGAGACTCTGCAGCGGGAGATGGACAGGATCTCGAAGAAATACCATGGGACCTTCTTCCGTTTGGATACCCCAGATGTGGATATCTCTTCTGCACATATCCGGGAATGGATCCTGGCCGGGGAGACGATCCGCTATTATGTACCAGATCCAGTAAGAGAATTTATCTACAAAGATCATATTTATGGTAAAAGTCCTGAGAAATAAAGCAGCAGTAAAAAAAGGTGTGAGATGATATGGATACAGAAAATCTTAAGATGATACAGGACAAACTCTATAAAAAACTGTACAGCCACCGCTTTCAGCACACATTGGGCGTCAAGTATACCTGTGCGGCAATGGCGATGGTCTATGGCGTGGATCTTGAGAAGGCCC
>CANTEW010000061.1 GCA_947652925.1 uncultured Lachnospiraceae bacterium | reverse complement strand
GATCTGTCGGATCTGCTCCTTTGCTACTGGCATAAAAACACTCCTTTTCGATAAGGATTTCCATATCCTAATCCTTACCAAAAAGGAGCCATTTATTTCAAAAACACAAACTTATTTACACTACCAAAGGCGGGTCTGACCGGACCTTTGTGTATATCCTATATGGATGCGGATTGAGGAAAGGAGAAGCCCTCGCCCTCACCAAAGAACGGGTTTCGCACGGTCCCTATCCCAGATATCATTTTTGCCACGGTAAAGGATCATATAAAAACATTGACACAAGATAAACTTTTCCACATGAAAGACGGCGGATGGGTGACCAAGAGCAGTTACAGAAAAATGTGGGAACGGATCATAAAGCACCTGCAGGCGGAAACAGATGAGAAGATCACCGGATTAACTGCCCACGTTTTTCGGCATAACTACTGCACGAACCTTTGTTATCAGATTCCATCCATATCCATCAAACGTATAGCCTATCTTCTAGGAGATACGGAGAAGATGGTCATCGAGGTTTATAACCACATGATCCTGGAAAAAGAAGATGTAAGTAACGCCCTGGAAAATGCCCTGGATCTCTGACACGAAATTGACACATTGCCACGAAAACGACACATTTAAACCCCTATACATGCGTCTACTCCAGGATACACTATAAACTGAGGATGTTCCTGGAGACGGTCCAGAAAACCTTGAAAATACGCGGTTTTGCACACAAAAAAACACCGTCCCCAGTGTCCTCAACCCACCAAAAACAGTGCTTTTAATGCGCGATCAGGGGTTCGAACCCTGGACACCCTGATTAAGAGTCAGGTGCTCTGCCAGCTGAGCTAATCGCGCGTTCCTCATTAATTTTTCTCATCGCCGAATGCAAGACATATTATATTCGATTATTCCTAAAAAATCAAGAGTTTTTTTACAAAAAATTTATTTTTTTTTCTTATCCCTCACAGGACATTTTCCCAGTGTTTCTTCCAGCTCATTCAAAGACCTCTTTAACTGCACGATATGCTTATTAAATCCTTTATGTTTATAACACCATTGGGCAAAAAAACAATATAATCTCTTTCCTTTTCTCTTTCCCATTCTTTCCTGCCGATATTTTTTATGATCATCTATAATATATTCCCCATATCCTGAAAAAATACTGCTGGTGATCATCCGGCTAAAGTGTGTTTGGGTCCCATTTGGAATAGATCTTCCCTATGGCCGTGCCACCAATTTACAGATCTTATTCCCCTGGGAGGAAAATCTTTCTTCATATTCTGTCATCACATTCTCCCGACTCCGCTCCTTATCCCCATGCAGATCATACGTATGATCCAACAACGTCCACCCAGTCTCTTTGATCTCCTGCAGAGAAAATGCAAATAGATCCTCATTATCTGTCTTGAACTCGATCGTGCCATCCGGAGATAAGATCTGTCCATACTTTCTTAAAAACTGCCGCGATGTGAGCCGTCTCTTGGCATGGCGTGCTTTTGGCCAGGGATCTGAAAAATTCAGGTAGATCTTCTGGATCTCTTTTTCACCGAATATCTCAGGGAGCAGCCGGGCATCCGCACACACAAAATATAGATTCTCGATCACTTCTTCCATAGCCTGCCGCCGCTGGATCGCACGCAGCAATACACTGTCATACATCTCCATGCCCACATGATCGATCTCTGTATGTCTAAGGCTCATCTCCATGAGGAATCTGCCTTTTCCCATCCCCACCTCCAGATGGATCGGATGGTCGTTATCCCATACATCTCTCCATCTCCCCCGCAGGCGGCAAGGTTCTTGTATGACAAAAGGACTATCCCTCACGATCTCTTTTGCCTCTGGTATATTCCTTAAACGCATAATGGCCAACTCCCAGTCTATCCACAGATTTTAACACCATCATAATATAAAATACAAAAAATTTCAATACTCCTCTTGCGTATCCATACAAAATAGTGGATAATAGTATCATCAAGAACAAAGAAAGTGGTGATACCCATGGATATCGTAGTCTCGGAAGATGTAGAGGCGGAGTTTCTGCAGGATATAGGACATATACTTGCAGACACTGATTTCCAGAAGCTGTCAGGATATGTACAGCATAAGAACACGACCCGCCTGATGCACAGCATAAATGTGGCATACATTTCCTGGAGATTATCCAAGAAGATGGGATGCGATGCCAGGACAGCGGCAAGGATAGGGATGCTGCATGACTTTTGTTTGTATGATTTCCGTGAGAAAGCTGGAGAAGCCCAGGTATTCCATCATCCGAAAGTAGCAGCCAAGATGAGCCAGGAACGCTTCGAGATCACTGATAAAGAAAAACAAGCGATCCTCTCCCACATGTTCCCTCTGGGTCCTGTGCCCACCAGCAAAGAAGCATGGATCATATCATTTGCAGATAAAATGTGCGCAGTCACAGAGCGTTTCAGCATCGGTATCGCTCTCTCCAGAAAAAACAGGTTCCAGGTACATGTTGCATAAAAGAACATATCTGACAAACAGGAGGCAGGTCATCCGATACCTGCCTCCTTCTCGATCTGAAAGGATATCACAAAAGGATCATCATTCCTGTGTATCCAGATAGTGATACAAGATATCTATAAATTCACTATTTGTTGGTTTCTGGAGCAATTCATATCCTGCGATCTTGTACAGGAGTTTTCTGTTCCCCTTATACCAGCAACTACAGACAGCTGTGCGGATGCAATGCTCTACCCCATCCTGTGTGGCGTGGAAATGTTCGGCGATATCTGGATATAATTCTTTATAAACGGCTAAGAGATAATCCTCATTTTGCATACACAGCTCCAGACCATATTTCAGATAACGATAGCCTTTTAATGTTGAGCGTATCCCCAGTGATGTGATAAGTTTCGAGATATTCATATTTGACCTCCTCATTTGTATGATAAAAATTTATAGTTAACCATCCAGAATACGCCCCCTCAGATGTCCTCACATAACGGCTGATCCTATACGGTTAAAAGTATATTAAGCTCACAGAACAAGAAAGTAGAATAAAAGAGAAAACTTGCCATTAATGGATACTACTTTGTATATATCGACATTGCTCGACATATACATTGGGGATATAAGATCCCCCATTGTTTTCTAATGAAAAATCCTTTATAATATCTTTGATCTATCATCTATCAAAGGATCTAGCACTCCATCCGGTCAGAGATCGAACTTTTGCTCCGCATGGTCTGTGCCAGTACTAGTACTCCATCCAGCCAGAGATCATAGTTTGACTCCGTCTGCTCCGCACCATTGCGTTGTTAAAATTTCTAACCGATGCCACCGCATCGCCGTCAAAATTTTGCCTAGCACTGGTGCAGACCAGGCAAAGTCAAACTATGATCTCTGACTGGATGGAGTACTAGAGTGTATTTGAAAAACGTTTTATGTAAACTGTATGCCACGATCTGTGGAGGATCTCCACAGAGAAAAAATAGAGGATCTATATACCATGAAAAATATCATCCTAGGGATCCTGGCCCATGTAGATGCGGGGAAGACAACATTATCGGAAGGGATGCTGTACTTGAGCGGTACGATCCAGAAACTGGGAAGGGTGGACGATCGAGATGCCTTCCTGGATACCCATGGGCTTGAGAGAGCCAGGGGGATCACTATCTTTTCCAAACTGGCCCAGATCCACACGGACAGGTCAGATATCACCTTATTAGATACACCGGGACACGTAGACTTTTCTGCAGAAATGGAACGCACACTCCAGGTATTGGACTATGGGATACTGGTCATCAACGGGGCCGACGGTATCCAGGGCCATACCCGGACTCTGTGGAGACTTCTGGAGAGATATCAGATCCCGGTCTTTTTATTTATCAACAAAATGGACCAGGCCGGGACAGACAGGGCACTCCTTTTAAAACAATTGAAAGAAAAACTGGATGGAAACTGTATAGATTTTACAGAAAATGAAGATGATCTGATGGAAGACCTGGCCACCTGTGAAGAAGAGGCTATGGAAGAATACCTTGAAAATGGTATATTAGGAGAAGAGAGCATCATCCGCCTGATCGCAGGCCGGAAAACTTATCCCTGTTATTTTGGCAGCGCCTTAAGATTAAAAGGGATAGACACTCTGCTGGCCGGTTTAGACCGGTACACCCGCACGCCCGCTTACGCGGAAAGCTTCGGGGCACGCGTCTACAAGATCACCAGGGACAGCCAGGGAAACCGCCTGACATATCTGAAAATGACCGGAGGCTCTATAGAGACCCGGATGGCCATAGGAGACGAGAAGATCAATCAGATCCGTATCTATTCCGGAGACCGCTACGAAACAGTCCAGAAAGCCGGCGCCGGTACCATCTGTGCAGTGACCGGACTGACCAGCACATTTCCAGGACAGGGACTGGGCTTTGAACCAGGAGCTGACAAACCCATCCTGCAGCCGGCGCTGACCTATCAGATCCAGCTGCCCGACTCCTGCAATGTCCACGAGATGCTGAAAGACCTGCGGCAATTGGAAGAAGAAGAACCACAGCTCTCCATCGTCTGGAACGAACGTCTCCAGGAGATCCATGCCCAGGTGATGGGAGAGATACAGATAGAGATCTTAAGGGAATTGATCCAGGAACGTTTTCAGGTATCTGTAGATTTTGGAACGGGAAATATCCTATATAAAGAGACTATAGAGACACCTGTAGAGGGGATGGGCCATTTCGAACCTCTGCGCCATTATGCAGAAGTCCATCTCCTGTTAGAACCGGAAGAGGCTGGCAGCGGCCTGCATTTTTCCACAACAGTCAGCGAGGACGACCTGGACAGGAACTGGCAGAACCTGGTCCTGACCCATCTGGCAGAACGGGAACACCCCGGCGTACTCACCGGCTCCCCGATCACCGACATGAAGATCACACTGATAGCCGGAAAAGCCCACCTTAAGCATACAGAAGGCGGAGATTTCCGGGAAGCTACCTACAGGGCTGTCCGACAGGGATTAAAAAAAGCCCGGAGCATCCTGCTGGAACCCTGGTACATCTTCCGGCTGGAAGTGCCGGAAGAAAATATCGGAAGAGCCATGGCCGATATCCAGAAGATGGGCGGAGACTTCCAGCCGCCCCAGCCGGAAGGAGACATGTCTGTACTCACCGGAAATGTACCTGCTGCCCCTGTGCAGGACTATCAGACACAGGTAGCCGCTTACACAAAGGGCAGAGGACGTCTCTACTGTACCTGGAAAGGATATCATCCCTGCCACAACGCAGAGGAAGTGATCGGGTCTTTCGGATACGACTCAGAACAAGATACAGAAAATCCCACAAGTTCCGTATTCTGCAGCCATGGATCTGGCATCATCGTGAGCTGGGATAAAGTGGAAGGATATATGCACGTAGACAGCGGGCTCACCCTGGAGCCGCAGGAAGAAAAAAAAACTCCTCCTCCCCGGGGAAGCTCCCTATTGTTGAACGATGAATTAGAAGAGATCTTCAAGCGCACATATGGATCCACACGAAAAAACACAGCACCCAGACCTGCTGGATACAGACCGCTCCAGAGAAGGACACCCGACAGGCCTCCCAAATACAAGCCAGAAAAAGAAAAACGCCCTGAAGACGACTACCTGCTGGTAGATGGTTACAACATCATCTTTGCCTGGGAGGAACTGAGTGAACTGGCCAAGATCGACCTGAGTGCAGCAAGGGACAAGCTCATGGATATCCTGAGCAACTACCAGGGATACACCAGATGCACCCTGATCCTGGTCTTCGACGCCTACAAAGTCCCAGGGAATGACCGGGAGATCTTCAAATACCACAATATACACATCGTCTATACAAAAGAAGCAGAGACTGCAGACCAGTATATAGAAAAAACAGCCCACGAGATCGGAAAGACCCACCAGGTCACTGTAGCCACTTCCGACGCCCTTGAACAGATCATCATACGGGGACAGGGATGCCTCCTGCTCTCCGCCCGGGACCTGGAAGAAGAGATCCGGCAGATCGATCGTCAGATCCGCGCGGAATATCTGGATAAAAGAAAAAGCAGCAAAAACTACCTATTTGATCATCTGGATAACGATCTGGCAGACACAATGGAAGATATCCGCCTGGGCAGACAAGAGAAAGAGAGGAAATAAAGATGAATATAGCATTGATCCTGGCCGGAGGCTCCGGACAGCGTATGGGACAAGACATCCCAAAGCAATTCCTGAACGTATACAACAAACCCGTGATCATCTATACACTGGAAAGCTTCCAATGCCATCCCCAGATCGATGCGATCCTGACCGTCTGTATCGACGGATGGCATGATATCCTATGGGCCTACGCCCGTCAGTTCAACATAAACAAATTAAAATGGGTCGTCTCCGGCGGGGACTCCGGGCAGGAATCCATAAGAAACGGGGTATTTTTCCTGGAGGGCAAATGTTCTCCCGATGATACGATCATCATCCACGACGGGATACGCCCCCTGATCGAAGCCTCCGTCTTATCAGACGTGATCATCAAATGCGAACAATACGGCAACGGCGTGACAGCGCTCCCCTACAACGAACAGATCTTCCTGATGGATGATGAGATATCCACAACAAAATATATCCCCCGGGAATCTCTGCGGCGTGTATCCACACCCCAGGCATACAGATTTGGAAAGCTGGACAATGCCTATCACCTGGCCTTTGAAAAAGGGATCGGGATCCATGGATCCTCTTACACGAATACCATGATGGTAGAACTGGGAGAACGCCTGTATTTTGCCGCAGGCTCCGAACGGAATATCAAACTGACCACCAAAGACGACCTGGAGATGTTCAAAGCATTCCTCCGGTCAGAAAACTCTGAATGGTTAAAATAGACAGGAGGACATCTATGTATATAACAGAAAACAGGCAATACCAGGAAGAGATCCAGACACAGGCATCCATCCCCCTCCCCTGGGAAAGATTGAAAGACAGATCCATCCTCATCTCCGGCGCCACAGGGATGATCGGGAGCTACCTGATAGACCTCCTCATGTACAAAAACAAGTCCCATGGCCTGAACTGCAGAGTCTATGCCATCAGCCGCCGGGAAGAGAACGCCCGCGCCCGTTTTGCCCCATACTGGGACAGAGAGGACTTTCAATATTTTTCCCGGGACATCAACCAGACGCTGACTCTTCCCTCTCTACAGGCAGACTATGTGATCCACGGAGCCAGCAACACCCATCCGGTGGCATACGCTACAGACCCTATCGGGACCATATTGACAAATATCACCGGGACGGCCCACCTGTTGGATCTGGCCTCTCTCATAGGCTGCAGACGGTTTGTCTTCCTCTCTTCTGTGGAGATATATGGAGAAAACAACACCCCCGGCCTCCGTTTCCGGGAAGGAGACTGCGGATACATCGACTGCAATACCATGCGCGCCGGATATCCGGAGAGCAAGCGTGCCGGAGAATCCCTGTGTCAGGCTTACATCCACCAGAAAAATATGGACGCCGTCATCCCACGCCTGTCTCGGGTCTACGGCCCCACCATGCTCTCTTCCGACTCCAAAGCACTGGCACAGTTTCTGAAAAAAGGCGCCGCACGAGAAGATATCGTCCTGAAGAGCAAAGGGGACCAATATTACTCCTATATTTACGTGGGGGACGCCGTGTCTGCTATCCTGTGGACGATGCTCCTGGGCGAGAACGGACAAGCTTACAACATAGCCGATCCCACCTCCGATATCACTTTAAAGGATCTGGCTGCCCTGATCGCAGGATACGCCGGTACGAAGGTGATCTATGAGATACCTGACAGTGTGGAGAACGCAGGATACTCCAAAGCCACCCGAGCAGTCCTGGACGGCACCAGATCAAGAGATCTTGGCTGGAGACCCGCACATACCATACAGTCCGGTATCAAAAGGACACTCTCCATGCTACACAGCCAGCTCCTTTAGAAGATCCGTATATTGAGTACGGCATTCTTTGATGAATTCGATCGCCTTAGACGGGTGCTGGTTCCTCTGCCCGGTCAGCAGGTACGGGATATCGTATCCCCATACCACCCCGTCTTTTTTCAACGCCGGCATATGTTCCTGGATAAAATGCATAAAAGGTTCCTCCCTGCAGGGGATACCCTGTCCCATCAGATATCCCACCAGCAATTCCGTAGGACAATTCCCCGCGCCCCTTCCCAGTCCGTTCACTGTCACATCCAAAAGAGAAGCCCCGTTCCTCATCCCCTCGATCGTATTGGCAAAAGCAAGCTGTTGATTATTGTGTGCATGGATCCCTACCTGTTTTCCCGCAGGACACAGGACATCCGCATACTGGCGTGCCAGCGCCGCTATCTGGTAAGGGTAAATAGAACCAAAGCTGTCCACCAGATACACCACATCCACACTGCTCCCAGCCAGTCTTTCCAATACATGGAGGATCGTCTCCTCCGTATCATTGGAGACAGCCATGATATTCACTGTAGTCTCATACCCCAGTCCATGACAGTGTTCCACAGCTTCCACAGCCTCATCTATGGTGTGGGAGTAGGTGGCGATCCGTATCATATCCAGGACGCTGTCTTTCTTAGGCAGGATATCCCTCTGGAAATCCGTCCGCCCCACATCCGCCATCACGGACAATCTTATCTGAGAAGGGTCATCTCCCACGATCCTGCGGATATCTTCCTCATCACAGAACTTCCATTTTCCATATCTATCCACATCGAACACATCCTTAGACGCACGATATCCCATCTCCATATATCCCACACCAGCCTCCACATTCGCCAGGTACAGATCCTTTACAAAAAGGTCATCAAAGAAAAAATCGTTCGTCAATCCCCCATCCCTCAAAGTACAGTCCAAAATCTCCAGTCTGTCCATCCTAGATCTCCTCTCCATCTACTACGATCAACTTATTCCTGTGTACTGTGTGCGCCATGCATGGGATAGAGATGATACATTGACAATATAAAAAAGACCCATGCATGCACACGCAAACATCGGTCCTGATCAAATCCCTCTCTTAAATGTAATGTAAAGGCTTTCGATCGGTCTATCTACTCCAATGTTCTGTGCATCAAAAGAGCTGGTACATAATAAAAGTACCAGTGACCAAAAAAGCCATATGTATCTTCCTTATGATCGAACCATACATTTACTTTCTTGTCTGTTGACATACAAAACACCTCGTAAATATTATTTTGAGCCATTATAATAAACTTTCCGCAAAAAGTCAAGACCCTTTCTCAAAATTGATCACATGATGATATATGGATACAGCAGCCCATATCCATATATCACAGAAAAAACTCAGCCAGCATTGGAAGCCTTTTGATCTTTACCCGTATCTAATTTTTCAAGTTCCCCCAAGAAGACAAACATCTGACAGTATCCATGATACCTGCAATATATGAAATATCTGCATAACGGCTATTGGCAGTCTGCATACAGGCGATGTAATCCCCAATGATCATTCTCTGTTTCCTAGATAGATCCAGCTCCATGTACCTTTGTTCTAAATAAGCAGTATCCCTTTCATCCTTCAGATAGACCGTATCCTGGCTCTTCAGCTCTCCCCGGCTCTTATCCATAAACTGTTCCATTCCCGTTTCGATCAATTTCTCTATGAGTCGCTTCAAGGTCTTTTCCTCTCCTATGTTTTTCATGATCCTCTGCTGGCTTTCTCTTGCGTAACTCATTTTCTAACATAGCTCATGCTGCTGTACCTATTCTAACAGCCTGCCGCGACAGAATTTGTCATTTATTGGGGCAAAAAGTGATTTTTTTTAAATTTTATCCAAAAGCGTGTCTGAAGACCACTTATATGTCAACTGTATGTCATGATCTGTAGAAGATCTACCTCAAAACATGCTCCAGAAAGATCTTAGAAGGATGTACATTATCCGTCAATGGATCCCTATATCTATAGTCAAACAATAAGACCTCCCGGGACAATACCTCTATATGGACTGTTTTCGGCAGGCCCTTCCTGCGTATATAGCCGCGGATCTGCTCTTTCCATGGTGTCTGCTCCTTCATCCAGACCGGACGGCTCTTTAATTTTTCCCGGCTGTACAGATCCACCGTCATGGACTCTATCAGCGCTCCCTGTACAGAGCCTGTGCGTTCTTCCATAAATTCCAGCAGGATCTCATATCTGCGCAGACGGGAATGTGAGATCACATCGTAGCCTCTTTTCTCATAGAAATCCCCCAACTCCTGATAGAAGACAAAAGGCGAGGAAAACATATCCTCCAAAAGCGCCAGTGTATGGCAGAATTGACCGCTGTTATGATAGATCTCCACCATACTCTCCACCTTTTTCAATGAAAGGATACCATCGTAAGAGATCCACCGGGTAGCCAGCACTTCATAAGGTTCCCTGTCCATATAGACACAGCCATAGTGTCCTGCCATCTCCTCCATCCGGGAACCTTTCAGTACTTTCAGAAATCCCAGCTGCAATTGCTGGGGACGCATCTGATACACCTGGTCAAAAGACCTCATAAAACTCTCATAACCCTCATAAGGCAATCCGGCTATCAGATCCAAATGCTGATGGATATTCCTGCCCTGCCGTATCTGCGCCACATTTGCCCTTGCTCTCTCAAAGTCTGTCTTCCTGTGGATCTCACGGATCGTATCCTGATTTGTGGACTGTACGCCTATCTCTAATTGGATCAGTCCAGGCCGCATGGCGCGCATACAGGCGATCTCTTCCTCACCCAGAAGATCCGCTCCGATCTCAAAATGAAAATTGGTCAGGCCCTGATCCTGTCCTGCTAAAAACTCCCATATCTCCAAAGCCCTCATCCCATCGCAGTTAAATGTCCGATCCACAAATTTCACCTGCGGGACTTTCTGGTCGATAAAAAACTGTAATTCCTCCTTGACCAGATCCAAACTCCGAAAACGCAGTTTCTTATCCAGGGATGAGAGACAATAACTGCAGGAAAAAGGACAGCCCCGGCTGCTCTCATAATAGATGATGCGGTTTGACAGATCCCCCAGATCCCCATACGGAAACGGCAGCTCGTCCATATCCAAGATCTCCCGGCCGCCCGTCTCACAGATACCGCTGCCGCAACGGACAGTGAGTCCGGGGATAGACGCCGCACCTTCCATGGATCCTCCTCTTTGGAAATGTTCTACCAACTCCAGAAAAGAAGCCTCTCCCTCCCCCCTGATCACACCATCCACCGCCGGATCCTGTTCCAGATATCTGTCTGCATGATAAGTGACTTCCGGACCGCCTGTAAAGATCCATATCTTGGGAAAGAGTTTACGGATCTCAACGATCAGACTATCCACCAGAGACTTATTCCAGATATAGCAGGAAAAACATAAGAGTCCGGGCTGGCTCTTATAGATATCTTTTAAGATATCCCCAAAAGGCTGGTTGATCGTGTATTCCTTTATCTCCACAGACTGTCCCGCCCGAGCCGCATACGCGCGCAGACTATAGACAGCTAAGTTCGAGTGGATATACTTCGCATTTATAGCGACCAGGACTACTTTCCCCATAAGATATCCCTTTCTATCCGACCAGTTTATTCTCCGGACGATTGATGATATAAAATCCTTTTCGGTTCACATGGTCCTCTCGGTCATAAGTCATCTCACTGTCATCCATCTGCCGGAAGATCGCACCCGCCTCTTCCACGATACACTGCATGGCAGCCGTATCCCATTCCATTGTGGGATTATGTCTGTAATAGATCTCCGCATCACCTCTGGCGATCATACAGCCTTTGATCGAACTCCCCACGCGTACCAGTTCCGTCAGATGGTATTTTTCCAACAATCGTTCCATCTCCTCACAGCCATGGGAACTGCTCATCACCACCCGGGGATCCTCCACACGGTCAGACACATGCAGGCCTGTCACCGTACCATCTTTCTCAAGATAGGCTCCCATACCTTTTCCCGCATAGTACAGTTCCCCACTCACCGGTACATAGATCACGCCCGTGACAGGCCTGCCCTGATGGCACAGAGCGATATTCACTGTGAACTGCCCATTCTTTTTGATAAACTCCTTTGTCCCATCCAGAGGATCCACAACAAAACAATAAGGATTCCCTGAACACTCCTTATCATCCTCCCCTTCCTCTGAGAGTAGGGCAGAGTCTGGAAATCTTTTCTGCAATCTCTCCGCGATGATCTCATGGGCTCTCTTATCCGCAAGGGTCAGGGGCATGTGGCCTTCCTTATATTCCACCTGCCATATCTCTTCTTTGTTATATATATCCAAGATCGCCTCCCCGGCAGTCACAGCAGCTTCCTTTGATACTTCCAATACCTCTTTTATATCCATGATCCTTTCCTTTCTTGTCCCATTCTTTGTAATGATTATATTTCATCCCCGATCACCCTGTCAACTTTCACATGCAAAATAATAAGACGGATGCTCTTTCACCAGCATCCGTCCATTCATCAGCGGGACAATATCTCTTTCAGATCAGCTTCCGGCGTACTGATCGGATGGATATCATATTCCTTTACTAAAAAATCAGCCACATTGGGCGAGAGAAAAGCCGGGAGCGTAGGGCCGAGATAGATATCCTTGATCCCCAGATGCAGGAGAGTCAAAAGGATACAGACTGCTTTCTGTTCATACCAGGAGAGGATCAGCGTCAGCGGCAGATCATTGACACTGCATTTAAAAGCCTCTGACAGGGCTAAAGCCACTTTTATCGCACTGTACGCATCATTACACTGTCCCATATCCATGATCCGCGGAAGACCGCCCAACGTTCCCAGATCCAGGTCATTAAAGCGGTATTTGCCACAGGCCAGAGTGAGTACGATCGTATCCGGAGGTGTCTGTTTTACAAATTCAGTATAATAGCTGCGCCCTTTGCGACCGCCATCGCATCCGCCCACAAGAAAGATATGCTTGAGTGCCCCCGTCTTCACAGCATCGATCACTTTATCAGCCACAGACAGCACAGCTCCCTGAGCGAAACCTGTGGTGACAGTCTTACCACCATTGATCCCGGAAAGATCCCTGTCTTCTTTATATCCGCCCAATGCCAGTGCTCTTTCAATGATAGGTGTGAAATCCTTCTCTTCCCCGATATGTGCGATCCCTGGATAAGAAACGACTGCCGTCGTGAATATCCGGTCCGCATAGCTGTCTTTCGGAGGCATGAGACAGTTGGTGGTAAATAAGACCGGAGCCGGGATATCTGCAAATTCCTTTTGCTGGTTATGCCACGCAGTCCCGAAATTCCCTTTCAGATGGGGATAAGCTTTCAGTTTGGGATAGGCGTGTGCGGGCAGCAACTCACCGTTCGTATAGATGTTGACCCCTTTGTCCTTTGTCTGTTCCAACAAAAGCTCCAGATCTCTGAGATCATGTCCGGTCACCACGATAAACGGACCTTTTTCCACTTTCAGAGGCACCACCGTGGGCACAGGTGTACCATAGACTTCGGTATTTGCCTTGTCCAACAGCTCCATACATTTGAGATTGATCTCGCCTACTTTCATCACCACCGGAAGGAGACGTTCCATATCCCAGTCTTCCCCGATAGCCGCCAGCCCTTCATAGAAAAATCTGTCCACATCTTCATCCCTATATCCCAGGACCATCGCATGATACGCGTACGCGGCCATGCCCCGCAGACCGAATAAGATAAGAGACTTAAGGGAACGGATATCCTCATCTGAAGTCCAGAGCCCCTCCATATCATGATCGTTGCTCTCTTTAATAGATAGGGCGTCCATTTCCTTTTTCACACCGTCCATCTGCGCTTTGATCATCTGTTCATCAAAATCCACATTGGTGAGAGTTGCAAAAAATCCTTCTATGACCATCTTATGAGTCCTCTCAGAAAGTTCTCTGCCATCCACTGCCCGGGCTAATCCGATCAGCATCCCAGTCAACCGATCCTGGAGGACTGCCATATCAGAACTCTTTCCGCATACGCCCGTTTTCCCAGTACATCCCTTACATCCCGCTGTCTGTTCACATTGAAAACAAAACATCTCATCCATTTTTTATCTCCTTTACCCATTTATGATCTTTCCATCTGTCGATACGACAGATAACTGCCAAGGTATCTCTTTGCCGCTCGCTTCCACAGCGGCCTTTACAGCGCGCTCCAGACCACCACAGCAGGGGACTTCCATCCGCACGACTGTGATACTGGATATATCATTTTCACGGAAGATATCTGTGAGTTTATCCCCATAGTCTACTCCATCAAGTTTTGGACATCCTATCAATGTGACTTTATCCCTTATAAATCTATTATGAAGATCCCCGTATGCATAGGCTGTACAATCAGCAGCGATCAGCAGATCCGCGCCATCCAAACAGGAGGCATTGACAGATACCAACTTGATCTGTACTGGCCATTGTGAAAGTTTGCTGTCATGATCGGCTGTTTCTGCAAAGCCATCTGTTTCCTTCTCCACAAAAGAGATCGCGTCTACAGGGCACGCCGGGAGACAATCGCCCAGACCATCACAATAGTCTTCACGGAGGAGTCTCGCTCTCCCATCCACCATACCAATGGCCCCTTCATGACAAGCTTCGGCACAGGCTCCACAGCCATTACATCTCTCTTCGTCTATCTGTATGATCTTTCTGGTCACTTTCTTTACCCTCCTTGTTTTTATGGCTCTATTATAGTAAGATGAGAAAAATAAATCTGTTGTATTTACAACGAAAGTGAGGAGATCATGAAAAAATATCTGGACCTTCTAAAAAATTCTGACCTTTTCAGAGGGATCAAAGAGGATGATATATCAAGTATACTTGAATGTCTCTCTGCAAGACCCCATCATTATCAAAAAGGAGGATATATCTTCCATACTGGTGAACACATATCCACTCTCGCCCTCCTATTAGAGGGATGTGTCCACATCCAACGGGAAGATTACTGGGGAAACTTGAGTATACTGAACAAGATCTTTCCTGGAGAAGTTTTTGGAGAAGCGTATGCAGCACCAGGGAGCGGCCCCATGTTAAACAACGCCTTAGCTGTCAAAAAGAGTTCCGTCATATTTTTGGATATGCAGCACATACTCACCATGTGTACATCCGCCTGCTGTTTCCACACTTTGCTGATCCAAAACCTATTTAGGATCATCTCCTCAAGAAACAGGATCCTGGCACAAAAGCTGGGACACATGTCCCAACGGACCACCCGGGAAAAACTCTTGTCTTATCTCTCGGAACAATCTATACGAAAGAAGAGTGCTTCCTTTGATATACCTTTTGATCGGCAGCAACTGGCGGATTTTCTCTCTGTGGACCGCAGCGCCATGTCCAATGAATTGTGTAAGATGCGGGATGAAGGGATCTTGATATTTAAGAAAAACCATTTCACGTTAGAGCGTGTTTAAAAAGAACAAAAAAATTCTGGGATAGATATTCCCAGAACTTAAGATATTTATGCATGAAGCATCGGGGATTCGAACCCCGGACAACTTGATTAAAAGTCAAGTGCTCTACCAACTGAGCTAATATCCCACAAAATGCCTGGTTCCGGAATCGAACCAGAGACACGAGGATTTTCAGTCCTCTGCTCTACCAACTGAGCTAACCAGGCATAAATAGCGGGGGCAGGATTTGAACCTGCGACCTTCGGGTTATGAGCCCGACGAGCTTCCAGACTGCTCCACCCCGCGATATAAAATTATCAGATCAAAGACACTAAATGGATGGAGAAGGATTCGAACCTTCGAAGGCGGTGCCAACAGATTTACAGTC
>CANTEW010000060.1 GCA_947652925.1 uncultured Lachnospiraceae bacterium | reverse complement strand
TGGATTCTACCAGAAGGATTTTTCCTCCATAGACACAGAAAAATTTACAGCCTCCCTTGTTCTGTTCTGGCTGAGTCACTCGGCTTTTTCTTTTTTCTTGGTCTTGTATTTTTCTTCTCCGGTCTCGATATAAAGTATATGGTCTACTATTTCTGTATCGCTCCATCCAGCCGCTCTTAAGTCTAAGATAAGCCGTGTCACTTCTTTCATGTTCATACTCTCCATATTTTCTCCTTTCCCCGCTTACCCGGTCATTGTCTTTGGGTTTCATCCTGATAATCATATAATACACTGTTTTTTTATATCGTGTCAATTTTCATCCTGCGGGATATAATTATAGGTTATGACAGTTAGCACCGCCATACTGACTCATGATAAACTGTGCCACTTTTGCATTTGGGGTTTTGATATTGACAGGGTATTCCAATCTTTTTTCATAATTCCACATGATTATCTACAACCTCCTTTATTTTCCCAAGGCCACGGCTGCATCACCCATTCCCAGGATCTGCTGGTGCAGTCGTCTGCGGTGTCAATGGTAAGAGGGCCATAATGTTGGGCGTATGTTACCAACAATTCTTTGCGTTTTTTTATGTTTTTCCGATAAAATTCCATTCCTTTTTCACAGTGGGGGTGGGTATCCAGATACAGCAGGATATCATTGATGGCGAAGCTGTGTTCATCCAGCATCTGCAGGAGTTTTTCTTTTGAGGGGCATTTAGGTGTTCCGCTGGGGTTCTGGCTCATCGACAGCACCTCCTTTGGCCACAGAATGGTTTGCAGAGTTCTGGGAATACGGTCCCGATCTGGAGAGCTTTACAGAGCTCAAAGGTTGTTTGGAATTTTTGGCAGGGCACGTATCCCATGGCAAGAGGGAGGGTATCCAATCCTTTGAACATGGATCTGTCTTCTTCTTTACATGGTGCCGGAGGGCATGCTTGTTTGGGCTGCACGGGCATCTGTTTTTGCGGCTGGCGTGTGCAGCGGTTCATGGCATATCTATCCATAATACTCCTTTCGATCACATTTAAATAGGTGGGTCGCGAGAAGTTTATCCACAGCAATGGATCTGGCGATCACCTGATATTTAAACAGCGATTTTTTTATTACATTAGTATCCTATGTATATATACGGTCAGGTGTGAATAGCCCATATGTCAGCTGTAAAGATATATTTATTTATAAACAGGTGGTCTGTACGAGATGTATGTAGAGGAGTACGATAGAGTGATCTGAGCATAGAGGTAGGGTGGAGGACACCCTACAGGATCTGGAGGATCATGTTTCTATACGGTATTGGCCTAATATCTGTTTTACAGTTTTATATAGATGCGGTTTCAGCTCGTCCAATGTGACGGGCTGATCATATAGAACGGCATTATAGCTGGCGCCGCTGATCAATTCTAAGATCAGGTACATCATGAGTTCAGGTGACTGATAGGTATGGTCTGCCTGGGATAATAATGAGCAAAAAAGGGCATAGATGGAGGGCGAATCCGGCTCCGCTGTAAAAAGGAGGGAATCTTTGAAAAACCCCCAGCTCAGGTGTTTGGATAATAGGGTGACCAGATTATGATTGACGGCAAACTGATCCAGGATATGGTCTATGATAAACAGGACTCGGTCCTCGAAATCCGTCAGCTCTTGATGGGATCGGAGACTGTTGTAAGCGTTGAGGAACACTTGATTGGCTTTCCGGGAGATCAGGTGGTTCCTGATGTCGTATTTGTCTTTAAAATACAGATAGAAAGTCCCCTTGGCAACACCGGCATCTCTTACGATGTCGGAGATAGAGGTCTTATGGAATCCATTGTTGATAAAAAGAGAAAAAGCAGATTCCAGGAGGGATGTTCTTTTTTGCTGTTTTTTGTGGTCTATCTTATTCATCAGAAAACCTCTTTTCTCTCTGGAGCGCACTTTGATCGGTCATGACTCCATTATAAGGGTTGTCAGAAGAAAAATCAAATAAAAATCTTGAACAGATCCAAGAATGACTATGAGTCGATTTTTTACATTTACAATATTGACTTATAGTCATTTTCGTGTTATAACGTATGTATTGAAAATGACTTTTGGTCATAGATATAGGAATAGCAGGCGTCGTGTACGCTAAAGTTATCATAGAGGAGGCGTTTTAGGTTGAAAAGAAAATATGTGCAGGCTATGTTAGCCGGGATGACGGCGATGATCTCTCTGACAGCCACAGTGGACAGTGTATATGCTTCCACAGTCAATAAAGAACAGACCGTGTATGTCAACGCGGATGAGAACGGGAATATCCAGGAAGTGACAGTCAGTAACTGGCTGAAAAACATGCAGAAAGACCATTCTCTCATAGATAAGAGTGATCTGAGTGATATTGAGAATATAAAGGGCGATGAAGGTTTTACCCAGAGTGGGGATGGGACGCTCACATGGGAAGCAGATGGAAATGATATCTATTACCAGGGTAAGACGAATGAGGGACTGCCGGTGTCGGTGAAGATGACCTATTACCTGAACGGGAATAAGATCCAACCGTCCCAGCTCGCTGGTAAGAGCGGGAAAGTGAAGATCCGTATCGACTATGAAAACCATTCCCAGAATACAAGGGTGATCGATGGGAAACAAGAGAAGATCAGCACACCCTTTATGATGGCAACAGGGATGATCTTACCGGTGGATACCTTTTCAGATGTAGAGGTAAAAAATGGGAGGGTGATCTCAGATGGGAAAAATAATATTGTTGTGGGTATTGGCTTTCCAGGATTGTCTGACAGCCTGAAACTTTCAGATGTGAAGGGGTTGGAGGATAAAGAGATCCCTGATCATGTGGAGATCACGGCGACGGTATCGGATTTTTCTTTAGCTATGACGGCGACCGTGGCCACTACGGGTACATTAGCAGAACTTGGCCTGGATGATATCCAGGATGTAGATGATCTGCAGAAAAACATGGATAGATTGTCAGATTCATCTGCTGCTCTGGTAAAAGGCAGCAAGACGCTCCAGGATGGCGTGAGAGCGTTGGATACATCTACAGATGTCTTTGTGACTGGACTGGAGAGCGCAGACAGCGGAGCAGGGCAGTTAAAGAATGGGATCGATACCATGGATTCCCAGAAAGGCCAGCTGATCACAGGGATCGATCAGCTCGTAAATGGGATCGATTCCCTGGAGGCTGGTGCCGGGACACTCCAGAAAGGCGTCAGTGACTATACAGCAGGGGCTGAAAAGATACATACAGGGATCGGACAGGTGGATGCGGGCGCAGATTCACTAAAAAACGGTATTGATACACTCAATGGAAAAAAGAAAGGATTGGCAGATGGGGTCAATGCGCTGGCTTCAGGCGCCAGACAATTACACAGTGGTGCCAGCGCTCTGCAGAAAGGTGTCAGTGACTACACAAAAGGTGCAAAAGATGTAGGGGATGGTATCGGAAAAGTCAATACAGGAGCCGTAGAGTTAAAAAATGGTATAGATACGCTCAACAGTAAGAAGAAAGAGCTGACGGACGGGGTGGCTGCTCTGGGAGAGGGCGGCAGCCAGCTGAACACAGGCGCAGCGGCATTGGAGAGTGGCGTAGCAGACTATACGGAAGGGGCGAGTAGATTAAATGGAGGACTGCAGCAGCTAAATGATACGCTCCAGGCCCAGATGGGGCAGATGGATAGTCTCCCTGCAGCGGTACAGGGCCTGCAGGATGGTTGTACAGAGTTGAGTACAGGTGCGCAGGAACTCCAAAATGGTGCACAGGCGGTACAAGATAATTCCCAGAGACTTTTGAGCGGGGTCACACAGCTGGGGGATGCTGCCAAGGGTGCTGCACAGTTATCACAGGCAGCCTCCGCTCTTTCTGCCACGGCGCAGAGCATCCTGTCCGGGCAGGGGGATACAGCAGCTATGAGCCAGCAGGCAACAGGGCAGGCGCGGGCGGCGGTAGCTGAAGAGAATGCGGCAGTCAATCAGGCGGCCAGTGGGATGGCGACCCAGCAGCAGATCGAAAACGTCCGGGCAGCGGCAGCGGCGGCGGGATTGGATGAAGGGCAGACAGCGGCACTCCTGGCGAATCTGGGCGGCATTGTGATCGATGTAGGAGTACAGACGGATCCTGTCGTGGACATCGTAGGAGCAACGGCAGCACAGAGTACAACAGCAGCGGCGGATCTGGCAGAGATCAGTGGGCGATTGTCTGGTATACAGGCACAGCTAGACGGGATATCCGGGGAACTTGCAGCCATGGATATGACAGAGACAGAGAAAGGGATCCAGGCTTTGGCAGAAGGTGCAGGCCGTGCTGTAGCCGGAGCAGGACAGATGCAGCAGGGTTCCGGAAAACTGGGAGCAGCGGCAGGGACATTGAGCAGCTTTGGGGAAGTATCCAAGCAACTGGCGGACAGTGTCCAGCAGCTCTCTGCGGGAAGCGCCCAGCTATGCAGTAAAAATAATGAACTCAAACAGGGTGCCGCCAGTCTTACAGATGGGACGAAAGCATTAGATATAGGGATCGCATCTCTGGCAGAAGGCTCAGAGGCGTTGAGCAGCGGCGTGTCCCAATTGGCTTTGGGGGCAGACTCTCTGGTGACCGGGACAAAAGGGTTAAAGAAAGGTTCGGACACTCTCGTATCCAACAATACATCATTGAATAAAGGTGCTGCCCAGCTGACATCGGGGAGCCAGACATTGGCTAAAGGAGGAAAAGAACTGAAGACGGGTGTGTCCACGCTGAACAGCGGTGTGTCCAAACTGGCCTCAGGAGCAGCTTCTTTGACAGAGGGGACAAAAGGATTGAAGGAAGGCTCAGATACTCTGGTATCAAACAACGGGTCGCTGAATGATGGTACGGCCCAACTGGTAGCTGGGACTCAGAAACTGGCTTCCGGAGGGAGTGCGCTGCGGTCTGGTGCCTCAACTCTGAGCAGCGGCATCCAGCAGCTGGCATCAGGAGCATCTTCGCTAAAAGAGGGGACCGGCAGATTGGCCAAAGGAGGAAAAGAATTAAAGTCCGGGACAACTAAATTGTATGATGGTTCCAAAGATCTGGCCAGCGGCATGAAAAAGTTTGATAAAAAAGGGATCCGGAAGTTAACAGATACGATGGACGGCGGGTTCAAGGATGTGCTGAACAGATTGAGGGCAGTGGAAGATGCGGATAAAGCATACAAAGCTTTTGACGGGCAGATGGATGATATGGACGGATCGGTGAAATTTATCATTGAGACGGCTGGGATCGAGTAAAAGACCAGACGAAAGACAGGGGGTGATCTATTTGGTCAGAACAGGTAAATGGATAGCGAAACACCGCTTTTTCATCTTACTCCTTGGCATCTTGCTCTTGGTCCCATCCGTGATCGGTATCATCAAGACCAGGGTCAATTACGATCTGCTCAGTTACCTGCCGGAAAGCCTGGAGACTGTAGAGGGCCAGGACATCATGGTGGATGAGTTCGGTATGGGCGCGTTTTCAATGGTCGTAGTAGAGGATATGGAGTTAAAAGATGTGCAGGAGCTGGAAGAAAAGTTCAGCGGCGTATCCCATGTCAAAGATGTGCTGTGGTACGATGATGCCGTGGACATAAGCCTTCCAGTGGAGATGCTCCCTAAAAGATTGCGGGAGGGATTTTTCAGAGGCGATGCCACCATGATGATCGCACTTTTTGACAATACGACTTCCTCAGACGAGGCGATGGAAGCTGTATCGGAAATGAGGAAGATCGCAGACGAGCAGTGTTTCATCAGCGGTATGTCCGGGGTGGTGACAGATATCAAGAATTTGTGTCTCCAGGAACTCCCGATCTATGTGGCGATCGCCGCCATATTATCTTTTTTGGTCCTGCAGCTCACGATGGACTCGTTCCTGGTGCCGGTATTTTTCCTGGCCAGCATAGGCATATCCATACTATATAATCTTGGGAGCAATGTCTTCCTGGGGGAGATCTCCTATGTGACGCAGGCGCTCACTGCGATCTTGCAGCTGGGTGTGACCATGGACTATTCTATTTTCCTTCTGAATAGTTATGAGGAGAATAAAGGATTGTTCAAGGACGACAAAAATGAGGCGATGGGTCATGCCATCGCCAGTACATTTAAGGCTATCGTGGGCAGTTCAGTCACCACAGTGGCCGGGTTTGCGGCATTGTGTTTCATGACATTCGCCCTTGGGCGGGACTTGGGCGTGGTGATGGCAAAAGGTGTTATCATAGGGGTGATATGTTGTGTGACATTGCTCCCGGCCATGATATTGGTCTTTGACAAGGCCATCAGTAAAACGAAACATAGACCTGTCATACCCAGCCTGGATGGCATATCAGGATTTATAACAAAGCATTACAAAGTATGGCTGGTCATCTTCCTCCTATTGCTGCTGCCCGGGATATATGGGAACAGCCATACCAAGATCTATTACGATATAGCGAAGTCCCTCCCGGCGGAGCTCCCATCGAATATCGCCAACGATCGATTAAAGGATGATTTCGATATGAGTACCATCCATATGGTCATGATGCCGGTGGAGCTGGACGGAAAAGATAAGGGGGATATGATCGAGGCCATGGAGGCTGTGGAAGGCGTAAAATGGACGATAGGGTCAAGTACCCTTTTCGGGCCGGCCATCCCTGACTCCATGATCCCGGATAAGGCAAAAAAGATGCTGCAGAGCGATCACTATGAACTTGCTTTCATCTGTTCAGGATATCAATCTGCCACGCCGGAGGTCAACGCCCAGATCGCGCAGATAGATAAGATCGTAAAGTCCTATGATGAGAGGGCCATGGTGATCGGGGAAGCGCCTCTCATGAAGGACCTGCAGGATGTGACGGATATAGACCTACGGAACGTGAACATCGCTTCCATGGCAGCTATATTTGTGATCATCATGCTCGTATTCAAGTCTATCTCACTGCCGGTATTGCTGGTCGCGGTCATTGAATTTGCGATCGCAGTGAATATGGCGGTCCCCTTTTACCAGGGAACGGAACTTCCTTTCGTAGCTAGTATAGTGATCGGGACGATACAGCTGGGGGCCACAGTAGATTATGCGATCGTGATGACCAGCCGGTATCAGAAAGAACGGCAGAGAGGATGTCCCAAAAAAGAGGCGATCATCACGGCCCACAAAGCATGTATCATGTCCATCATCACCAGCGGATTCAGTTTCTTTGCCGCTACTTTTGGGGTCACCTGTTATTCAAAGGTAGATATGATCAGTTCCATATGTACACTTTTATCTAGGGGGGCGTTGATCAGCATGACCGTCGTCATACTGATACTCCCTGCCATGTTCATGTTGTTTGACGGTCTGATCTGCAAGACCAGTAAAGGTTTTTTATAGGACTTTACAGGCTCTGTATTTGCCGCTATAATAAGTGTAGTTTATGACAATGGCCAAAAAAGTGTTGAAAGGATGGGGTGAGCATATGCCGATAAATGAAAAAGAGTATAATGGAAATTTGTTCGATCAGCTGTCTCTTTTAGAACGGATCGAGCGTGTGGCAGTGCGTGAAGATTGCAAGCCTGTCTTGGAGGAGATCGAATTTGAACGAAAACAGATAGAACGAAAACTCTATCAGCAGCCGCCATTGACAAAGTGACTCTCTTCTTGTTATCTTGTTATCCGGAAAGTGTAAGGTCTTGACTATTTATCAGGACTTTACACTTTTTGGATTGATATTCCATTTCAGGGTGAAAAATGATATGATAAATAAAAAAGAAGAACAGAAAGGCGTTTCTATGGATGTGAGAAAAAGAAAGTTACGAGGTGATACGATCTGAACCAGAAATTAAAAGAGAAGATATTGGAATCCCTTTCGGCTGTCCTGCCTATAACGGGCATTGTCCTGCTGATCAGCATCTTCCTGGTACCCTTAGAGCTGGGGACGATGGTCATGTTCCTGACCGGTGCGGTCATGCTGGTCATCGGGATGGGCTTTTTCCAGCTGGGGGGGGGCGGAGATGTCCATGACACCGCTGGGAGAAGGGATCGGGGTGCAGATAGCGAAGATCCGTTACATAGCCCTGATCCTTATGATCGGGTTCATCATGGGGCGGTCATCACGATCTCGGAGCCGGATCTACAGGTACTGGCAGAGCAGGTCCCGTCTATCCCCAACCATATCCTGATCTTGGGGAGCTTTTATGATACCGGCGAGACAGTGTATACATTGCCTTCCGTGGCGGAGGTGGGCACCACGCGGGATGTGGTCAGGGAATTCTTGGTATGTCTGCCGCCGTATATGAAAGAGGTCTTTACGTCGTTTATCCCTGTTGCGGCCGTATTCCTTATTTTCCAGATGCTCACGCACCGTTATCAGCGGCGTCAGGTGAAGCGTGTCCTGGTAGGTTTTGGCTATACATATATCGGGCTGGTGCTGTTTATCTGCGGCGTGAATGTGGGTTTTTCTCCGGTGGGGTCTTTTCTGGGGAGCGACATTGCCTCTGCCTCCTGTGGAAATGGCTGCTGATCCCGATCGGCATGCTGATCGGATATTATATTGTAAAAGCGGAGCCGGCTATACAGGTACTGAACCATCAGGTGCAGGGCGTGACAAACAATGCAGTGTCGGCAAAGTCCATGAACCGCTGTCTGTCTATCGGCGTGTCTGTCAGTGTGGGGCTGGCCATGCTGCGCATACTGACTGGGCTTCCCATCCACTGGATCATCATCCCCGGATATATCATCGCTCTGGTCCTGTCAAGGCTTGTCCCCCGCATGTTTGTGGGGATTGCCTTTGACTCGGGCGGTGTGGCCAGCGGGCCGATGACGACCACATTCCTGCTCCCCTTAAGTATCGGAGCTTGTCAGGCTCTGGGCGGTGATATCATGGCGGATGCGTTCGGCGTCGTGGCGCTTGTGGCGCTGACGCCTCTGATAGCTGTCCAGATCATGGGGATGTATTATCGATATAAATTAGATAGGATGGAAAAGACATCAGCACAGGGGGATATCTCTCTGGATGCCGACGACGATATACTTGATTTTGAGGAGGATCATGAAAATGACGGCTGATCATAAGAATCCGGCTTTTCGTATGTTATTTCTCATTGCTACACCAAGATCAGTGGAAAAAGGGATCGATCTCTTTAAAAAAGGCGATATACCAGTACAGTATGTTTTTTGTGCCCAGGGCACGGCTACCAGTGAGGTCATGGCTACGCTGGGTCTTTGCGGAGAAGAAAAGAATATATTGATCAGTATGATGCCGAAGACTTTTGCCGACCTTATGCTGGTCAAGCTGCAGAAAAAGCTCCATCTGGGGATGCCCGGCAGCGGTATCGCATTTACCATCGCCATGTCCGGCGGCAGCAAACGGGTGGCCAAGATGATAGAGGCACTGGATACGGAAAGATTACAAACACATTTAGGAAGGTATGGGGCGGAAATGATAGAGAACGAGTATGGCTAGATCATAGCGATCGTGGATCAGGGATTCAGCGAGGAAGTGATGGATGCAGCCAGACCGATGGGCGCTTCCGGCGGTACGGTGTTCCACACCAGGCGGATCGGAAATGAAGAGGCGATGCAGTTTCTGGGGCATCCGTGTGCAGCAGGAACGGGAGGCAGTCCTGATCCTGGCAAAAAAAGAAGATAAACTGCCCATCATGCAGGCGATATGCCAGCAGTACGGGATGCAGAGCGAGGCCCATGGGACTGTGCTGTCGCTGCCCGTAGATGGGATCATCGGTTTGGATTGAAAGGCTTGGCATAGGACATATGGCGAATTATGAAAATGGCCTGGAGACAAAGACGAAGATATTGGAGACTTGTAAGGATCTGTTTTACACGAAGGGATTTACGAAGACGACGTTTAAAGATATCGGGCAGTCGGCAGGTGTGAACCAGGGGCTGATCGTCTACTATTATAAGACGAAAAACGTATTGGCAAATACTATCTTCCAGGACGTGATGATAGAGATGATGGAGCAGATCGAAAGAGATTTTGCCAAAGAGGATACGCTGACCCGGTTTTTTATCAGTGATTTCCTGTATTTCAGGCTTTTGTATGAAGATGCGTGTTTCCGGGATTTCATCGAGATCTGTTGCTCCAATGGTATCCTGTCTAAGGATCCCGAGGATCTCAAGGAAGAATACCGGAAATATCACGATGGCATCGTAGATTTTTTTGATGACGAATATATCCAGGATACCACGCTGCGTGAAGGATTGCTGGCGGTGTTCAATGGGATGAAGGATACATATTCCCTGCACATCTGCCGGAATCATGAACGTCTGACAGTGGATGTGGCGGCGACGGATTATATAACGATCTATTGTCATCTGATGAATATCCCTTCGAAAGTCTATGGAGAGAAGATGTTCCAGGCTGAGTTATTGGCGAACCAGGTACAGGTGTCTGTGGAGGGTTTTCGGTTTTTGATCAAATGATAGAATATGGGACACCGGCAGGTGGGATCTAAGAAGATCTCATTTGCCGGTGTTTTTTTGTGTACAGATCTTTGGGCAGATCCGATAAAAAGTCTTGACAGTCCAGTAGAGAAATGGAATTATGTGTACATAAACTTATACATACATAATGTTATTTACAAACAAAAAAGAGAAAAGGAGGAGTTATTCAGTTATGGCTACATACGATCTTCATGAGAAGGAATTGCAGACAGGAAAGACAAGGGTGGTCTTTGGCTGTGAGATGACCGACTATGACACACCCATCATTCCCAGAGAGAATCTGCTCCTGTCATTGAAAGGAAAACCCGTCTGGCTCCCTTCTACTTTTGACATTGGGTATCTGTATCCACGGTGTGTACCGGATGATCCGGCAAAAGGAAATGTATCTGATGCTAAATTATCAGCAGAGGAGCTGGGTGGGACAGATATGTTCGGTATTGAGTGGGAGTATGTGCCGCAGGTGGGCGGCTCGACCACAAGGCCGGGAAATCCACTGCTTGACGATGCCAGTGAATGGAAAGAAAAAGTAGTGTTCCCCACAAAAGAAGTGATCGATCTCTGGGATTGGGAAGGTGCCAGGGAGAGTGCAAAAGTTGTCATGCGGGAAAAAGATTTCTGGGAAGTGGTGATCTGTACAGGATTTTTCGAGAGGCTGATCTCTTTTATGGACTTTGAAAATGCATCCATCGCCATGATCGACGACGACCAGCAGGACGATGTAAAAGAGTTATTTGACAAACTGGCGGACCTTTATATCGTACTGATCGATAAATATCTGGATGTATTTGGCGATAAGATCGACGGGGTATGTCTCCACGATGACTGGGGACATCAGCAGGGACTCCTCCTCTCGGAAAACACTCTGCGTGAGATGGTCGTCCCCTATATGAAAAAAGTAACGGATCATATCCATGCGAAAGGTATCATCGCAGAATGCCACAGCTGCGGGAAAGTGGATCCGCTGATCCCGCTATACATCGAGGCCGGGTTTGAGATGCTGGAATGTCAGTACATACTGGATTTTGACACTTTAGTCCCGAAATACGGAGACCGTCTGCTGATGCACACATCGCCGGAAGTGCCTGCCCCCGACGCGCCGGAAGAAGAGCAGATCAAAGCGGCAAGAGCGTATGTGGATAAGATGCTCGCATATGGGAATCCTTTCCTGATGGACAATTATTATTCACCTTATCCGCTGACCTGGGTCTTCAATGATGAGGTCTACCGTTGTTCCAGAGAATGCTTGAGTAGATAAAAGTCACATGTTACAGAAAGGGGCGGGTACATGGGCGGCAAGAGAAAAAAGATCCGTTGGCAGGTGCTGCTCCCGCCATGGATCACAGTGATGGTATTGCTCCTCCTAAATCTGGCGGACTATGATAGCTTTGTGGCGGTCATGGACGGGACGATCGGCTGGATATTAGAAAAATTTGCCTGGATGTTGGATACAGTTTCCCTGGCCGCGCTGGTCCTGGTGACGATCGCGTATTTTTCACCTATACGCAATGTGCGGATCGGAGGTTCCCGGGCCAGGCCTGTGATCAAATATACAAATTATGTCTGGATCGTACTCTGCACGATCATGGGGGCGGGATTGATGCTGTGGGCCTGCGCGGAGCCTGTCACGCATATACATAACCCGCCGGTCAATGTGACGCAGGGGCCGCTCTCAGGGGAGGCCATCCTCTGGGCTATGGAGAATATCTTTCTGGAATGGACATTTACGCCGATGGCGATCTATGATATTGCGTGTATACTGTTTTCTTTTGTATTTTATAATATGAGAGGACCATTTTCCATCGGATCCATGCTGATCTCTGTCCTGGGGAAAAGGGTGACGGACAGATGGCTGACAGTCCTCGACAGCGTCTGTCTGTTCTGCATCTGCCTGGGGATGGCTTCTACCCTTGGCAGCGGCATACTCCTGGTCATAGAAGGCGTGGTGCGGGTGACAGGCGGCGCTGTGGCGGCGGGTACATGGAGTTGGGGTATCTGTGGGGCTGTGATCATCATATGTTTTACTCTGTCTGCCTCCAGCGGCCTGAAAAAGGGCATGAAATATCTATCTACATTAAATTCATGGTTTTACCTGATCATCGGGATCTTTATCTTCCTGGCAGGTCCTACCTTCTACATATTAAATCTTTCTACAGAGAGTTTTGGGGCGTATATCAGCGACTTTTTTAAGCTCAGTTTGTGGACGTCCACCTCCTCCGGGGACGGATGGTCTTTACAATGGCCGCAGTTCTACTGGTGTATGTGGTTTACCTGGATGCCGCTGTTTTCCAGCACATCTATCAAGTTTGAGCTGGATGGGGCGGGTATCGGCAAAGTGATGGAGACGAACGGGATCGCGGCGGCGGCCTATGAAGTACTGGAACATATGCCCCTTGCTGTTGTCATCGTACCTTTATTCTTGCTGACTGCGTTCATGTCCTATGTCACATCCGCGGATTCCAATACAAATGCGATGGCCAGTTTATGCACGGTAGGTCTGTCGGAGGTTGATACGGAATCCCCGGTCGGCCTGAAGATATTCTGGGGAACGACAGTGGGCGCCCTGTGCCTGATCATGCTGACAGCTTTTAATATCAATGGTATGAAGATGCTGGCCGATCTGGGAGGGTTCTTTTCCAGTATCCTTATGATCCTTTTTATGGCGGCAGCAGTGGCGGTCATAAAAGATCCGGCGAGATTCGATCGCCATGGAGAGGATTACGATGAAAAAGGAAGGCCGCGGTCATCTATCCGGCTGCCTGTAGAAGGGGAAGGCCAGGGGAAAAAGAGAGATCCGAGTGAGGAGAGGAGATTTAGATGAGAGTAGAAATGTCAAAAACAAAACGGACGTTATGCCTGGTGGCCTTGATGCTGACCAATCTGGCAGTCATGAACGACCTGGTGGTGATCCCCGTGATCTCCAACCTTTACGGGGAGTTTGCAGATCATATGGGACTGGTCAACTATATTGTTTCCGGTCCGGCCCTGATCATCGTGCTGACGTCCCTTCTGGCAAGTTTCCTGTGTAAGAAACTGGATAAAAAGGTTGTCCTGATCATCGGCGGTATATTTTTCACCGTTGGATTGATCCTGGGCGTGATGATGGTAAACCCTTATTATATGGCGTTTATGAGGACTCTGGTGGGTATCGGCGCAGGTATCGAGCAGGTTGTGGCGGTATCTATGATCGCAGATGTCTATGAAGATGAAAACGAACGGGCGAAGGCGACGGGCTATTACAATGCCACGATGAGTTTTGTGGGTATCGCCTATAGTTATCTGGCTGGCGTGCTGGCAAACAGCGGCGTGTGGAAGAACGCGTTCATGTGTTACTGGGCGGCCATCCCCATGCTGATATTCTTGTTCCTTTTCGTCCCTTCTGTAAAGCCAGACAAAAATGTGCAGGAGACCGGGGATGGGAGCAAAGAGTCTCTGGGATCCCGTTTCTGGGTGCTGGAGATCTCCTGGTTCATCGCCAATCTGTTATTTGGCGCCACAGTCCTTTACTACGTGGCTGTCTATGTATCGGAGAATCTGCTGGGTGATGTTGCTTTTACAGGAATGGCGACCAGTGTGAAACAGATCGTAGGGTTCATCCTATGTCTGTTCTTCGGCGGGATCTACAAAGTGTTAAAGCGGAACACGATCACAGTCTCTTATTTTATCGCGGCAGTCACCCTGGTGTTCATGGTGGTGTCGCCGTCCAGATTCAGTGCGGTGGTGATCGCGACTATCTGCGGATGCTGTTATAAAGTTGTATTTTCTTATATGTATGCGCATGGATTTTCTCTGGTCCCAGCTTCACGGATCGATGATTCTGTGGGTATCACCACGGCTGTATATGGGATCGGGACGTTTTGCAGCACGTATTTCGCGACCTGGCTGATGGGCGTGATGCATACGGACAGAGCGACTGAGACGTGGATGGTCGCCGCAGTTTTATTCGCAGTCCTTGGCGTTGTTGAAGTGTTCCTGACCATCTCGGAAAGAAAAAATGTTCAAAAATAGGAGGTATCTATTAAGTGAAAACAAGTAAAGTGGCAAGGCAGACCGTACAGTATGAGATGTTAAATAGCGGACAGTGCCGTGAGATATCCGCAGCGGCGTTCAGGATCTTAAGCCGGACAGGATGTATCATCCAGAATAAAGAGGCAAGACAGCTCTTGAAAGATGCCGGATGTATCGTAGACGGAGAGAAAGTGTGGATCCTGGAACATGTGACCCGCTGGGCATTGGATGCGGCTCCAAAGTCGGTGACCCTTTATGACAGGGACGGAGACCCGGCAGTCAAACTTGAACCTCATGAGGCTCATTTTGGTCCTGTCACCAATACCTGCGACATTGTTGATACGCGCACAGGAGAGCGCCGCGCTACGGTCAAAAAAGACCTGGAGGAGGCCACGGTCCTGATCGATCACCTGGAAAATATCGAGTGGTCCACAAACTGTGTGACCTTGAGTGATGTAGATGGGGCATACGATGATATCGAGGAAGTCCATACACTGCTGGAGTACAGCCGGAAACCTTTCTGGTATTATGCAAAGAATATGGATTCCCTGAAAGTCGAGCTGGAGATGTTTGCAGCAGTCGCCGGTGGTGTATATCCCGGGGACAGAATTCGGCCTTACGGCTCCGGCGACGATGGCAGGCTGTCTTGCCGCCGGTATCGCAGACCTGCTCCCTGGTATGATCGTGAGCCAGCTGGCCTGTAAGGGCGCGCCCTTTATTGCATCCTGCTTCCGCAATAATGTGGATTTTTCCACAATGAAGTTAAACCATTCCCGACCGGAGATGATCGCGGCGAATTGTGCGACTGCTGATATATGGAGATATCTGGGACTGCCTTTCTGCTCTAATATGGCAAATACGGATAATGGCGACTTTGGGCCTCAGGCTGTCTTTGAAAAGACGGCACAGTACTACAGCGTCCTATTGTCCGGGACGAATATGGCTTATGGCGTCGGATGTTACGAAGCAGGTATGGTGCTGCGTTTCGCAGATCTGATCTTCTCAGACGAAGTGATCGGGTATCTGAAAAAACTTGTATGCGGCGTTGAAGTGACAGATGGAGAACTGGCGGAGGATCTGATCGATGAGGTTGGCCCCGGCGGTACATATATCCTGGAAGAACACACGGCGGAACATGTACGCGATTTCTGGGATCCAAGACATCTCATCCCCAAAGCCATGGGAGAGGGCAAGGATCTGGAAGAACGCCTTGCAAAAGCTGCACTCGAGATCATCGAAAAAGGCCCGCAGCATAGACTGGCCGGTGATAAAAAGGCGGCGATCGACGCGATCATGGAACGTGTCCTCGCAGAACGAGGATGATATCCTATATTTTGGGTTTGCCATACATAATTGAGTGTGACAGTCCGGTATCAGGTCGGACGGTCACACTCTGATATTCCATCATATAACAAAAAGTTTTATCAAGATGCTTGACAACCTGGGGCAAATTTGCTAATATACATAAGCGGACAGGGGCA
>CANTEW010000059.1 GCA_947652925.1 uncultured Lachnospiraceae bacterium | reverse complement strand
AGGCACAGCACTTTGACTGCTGCATGCGCTGGTTCGAATCCAGCTAGCCCTGTTTATCAGATATATGCCAGGGAATGTCCGGCAGAGGCAGGGTCTTGAGCTGAGCGGACATGAGTTTGGCCGATATAGTATGGGATATTAGCTCAGTTGGTAGAGCACTTGACTTTTAATCAAGTTGTCCGGGGTTCGAATCCCCGATGTCTCATTTAGAAGAGCATTGTTTTTGGCGTGTAGAGGGCGCTGGGGGCAGTGCTTTTTAAATATGGTGCTATGTGTTTCCAAGGATTTAAAGTGCCCCCATTGACACATCGCTGAGAACTGTGCCAATGGGGGCTTTTGGGATAGGTCGTATTATTTCTCTTTAACGGGGAAATAGACTTCTGTTTCCCAATCTTCTGGTGCGAGACTGTCGAATTGTGTTTTTACATAGAGGTCGTAGGGGGCGCCGTCTGCTGTATAGCCGTTTTCTTTGATCCAGGAGACTAACGCGCCGTATGCGTCCGACAGGGAGGAGTAGGGGCCTTTGTGGATCGTCATTGCGCACAGTTGGCTCTCCATGACTTTATCCGCTTTTTCCCTTTCGCGGATCCCTACGATCAATTCCACATCGGAGCATGTGGGATCGAACTCCTCATCGTGGTAGATGGCGCCTGTCGCTCCGTTGGGCGTGACCTTTTCCTTGGGGACTCGTTCATACAGTGTGCTGTAATAGCGGCCAAAATCATTTACACCCATTTTCTGGCGGCAGGCAAGGACATTCCTTGCCGGAGTCTCTGTCAATCTGATCTCATAACCTTTTTGATATCCCATGATATTTCCCGTCCTTTCAAAATCTTGCAGGTGTGCAGTGAGTTCGCTGAGTATCCCTTCTGTTTCCATTTTTTTCTGTTTTAATCTTTCTTTCTGCTGCAGCAATCTTGAAGCCAGCATGTGTGCGTCTGTACATGCCAGGAGTTCCCGTATCTCTTCCAGCAGGAAGCCGTAGCGTTTCAGCCGTTGGATATAGAGCATCTGCTCCATCTGTTCCTGGCTGTAATAACGGTATCCGGTAAAAGCATCTACGCGTACCGGCCTGAGCAGTCCGATACGGTCGTAATAATGCAGTGTCTTCACACTCACCTGGCATATCTTGGAAAATTCTCCAATGGAAAGCATTGTCTCCCTCCTGTGTGTGTTGATCATGATCTGTATGCAGTATAAGCCCTGTCCTAAGGGGAGAGTCAAGCATAAAATATCTGTAACGGATCGCGCCCAGAAAGTACTTATGATATGAGGTGGCAGATATGGATAAAGAAAAGATCGATGAGATGTATCGGAAGAACGCGGCGATGGTGTACAGATATCTATGCAGTCTGACACAGGATACGGGGCTTGCCGAAGAATTGACACAGGAAACATTTTTTCAGGCGGTCAAAGGGATCGACCGATTCAGGGGCGAATGTAAGATCTCTGTCTGGCTATGCCAGATCGGGAAGAACTTGTGGTATAAGGAGCTTGAAAAAAGGGGCAGACACAAGACGGTAGAGCTGGATGCAGCGATCCCTTCTGACGAAAATGTTGAACATCAGTGTCTGATGCGGCTGGAGAAAGTAGAGGTCTTCCGCCGTATGCATGATCTGGACAGTGTAACGAGGGAAGTCATGTATCTGCGGCTCGCAGGTGACCTGTCGTTTTCCGACATCGCCAGTATCCTGGGAAAAACGGAAAGCTGGGCAAGAGTGACTTATTACAGGGGAAAACAAAAAATAATGAAAGGGATGAGAAAATGGACGGAGGATTAAGATGTGAGATCGTAAAAGATCTGATGCCCCTCTATGTGGATGGGATGGTGAGTGATGTTTCCAGGGGGAGTGTAGAGGAACATTTAGCACATTGTGCAGAGTGTAAGGAGGTATATCAAAATATGGTCTATGATATTGAAATGGAAAAACGGCCGTCAGAGGTCCAGGATGTAAAGAGATTTTTAAAGAAGACGAAAAATATGTATCTATCCTATGGCCTGGGGATCCTCAGCCTTGTGGCTATGCTTGTCTGTATGATCGTGGATCTTGCGATAAATAGAGGGATCACATGGTCTTTGATCGTGGGGACGGCTGTCATGTCCGTGGACGCTCTTGTATATGTACTCTCAGCCTGTAAAAAGGATAAAGGGATCATCGCTATGGCTGTGATGAGTATAGGGACAGCCTGTCTGCTCTTTGTCGTACAGATCACCAGATATTATCTGATGGGCGCGGGGACCTTTTGGATCTTCCGTTATGGCGTCCCTATCCTGCTCTTATGGCTGGGCGTCCTCTGGGTCCCTGTACTGTTGAGGAGAGCTTTCAAATGGGGTATCTGGGATCAGGTCGCGGTGTTTATGTTATTGGTGATCGCAGGGAATTATGTTACCAGGCTGATCACGGGGGATTATGTATGGGAGGATGTATGCCATATGCGCGCCTTTGCGGGCAATGCACTGGGGGAGATGATCGGGGCGGCCGTGTTTTGGATCACAGGGCGGGTCAAAAAATGGAGAAGATGAAGACGGATCGGACTGTTCCTGGTCAGTATCCTTTTGCTTGACTTTTATACACAGGGGAATTAGAATAAAGAGAAGTGCATCGGACACGCTCCGGGAGCGGAAGGGACCCGACAGCTTTTTTGATCTTTTACAAATGGACAGGCCGTGATAGATGTTGTGTGACAGGGGCGTCATGGCGGATGGGATGGGATAGATGAAGAATGATACGAGAAATTTTGCGAGCCGCTGGGGATTTATCCTAGCTTCTGTCGGCTCTGCTGTGGGTATGGCGAATGTCTGGGGATTCCCCAATAAGATGGGCAGCAATGGCGGCGGGGCGTTCCTGTTGGTCTATCTGTTGTTTCTTGCCATTTTCAGTTATGTAGGACTGCCTGCGGAGTTCGCCATGGGACGCCGGGCGGCGACGGGAACGCTCGGCACTTATGAAAATGCCTGGGCGACCCGGGGGGAGAAGATGGGAAAGGTGGGCGGTATCCTGGGATGGCTGCCCTTGGCGGGTTCCCTCTGTATCGCCATCGGCTATGCCGTTATTGTGACTTATGTGCTGAAAGCACTGGTAGATTCTGTGCGCGGGACGCTGATGAGTACAGACGCTGCCACCTGGTTTGGGGAGTTTTCCACGACCCCCTATTCCATGGTCTCTTATCATGTCGTTGTTGTGGTCGGGACGCTCCTGACGCTGTATCTGGGAGCGCACAGCATCGAGAAGACGAATAAGATCATGATGCCGCTGTTTTTTCTGATCTTTCTCGTGCTGGCAGTGCGCGTGGCTTTTTTGCCGGATGTGGCGGACGCCTATCGTTTTATGTTCATGCCGCGATGGGAGACGCTGAAGGATCCCATGACGTGGGTCTGGGCGATGGGACAGGCGTTTTTCTCTTTGTCTGTTACCGGCAGCGGCATGATCGTTTATGGGGCTTACCTCTCTAAGGAGGAGGACGTGGTGGGCGTTGCGCGGCATACGGCGCTGTTTGACAGTATTGCCGCTTTAGTGGCGGCGCTCGTTATCATCCCGACCTGTTTTTCTTATGATCTTGACGTGGGCGCTGGTCCCGGCCTTCTGTTTGTGACTCTGCCGACTATCCTGCAGGATATCCCTATGGGGCGTTTGTTTGCGGTCATTTTATATGTGGCTATGATCTTTGCGGGGATCAGCTCTCTGCAGAATATGTTTGAAGCGGTAGCGGAGTCGCTGCTCCACAAGTTCCCGAAACTCAGCCGTACAGCAGTACTCCTCATCCTGTGCGTACTCTGCCTGGGGTTTGGCGTCGGCATGGAGACGATCTCCAAATGGGGGCCGTGGATGGACCTGGTGTCGATCTATATCATCCCTATCGGTGCGACGCTCGGCGCCCTATCATGGTTTTATGTGATGAAAAAGGATGAGCTGCTCTCTGCGGTCAATACCGGCGGCGACCGCAGGCGCGGCAGGCTGTGGTACAGCGTGGGGCGGTATGTGTATGTCCCCCTGGCTTTGATCCTCTGCTGCGTGGCTTTGTTCATGGGGGTGGCATTTTGATCTTTTTTCAAATACCCGCTAGACCGTTTTGGATAAAGCGGTCGATACAGTCTTGCGTCTGCGCCCATGCATCTTGTCCCAGGCGGATGTTTTTCTTAATGACTGCAAAACAGCCATTGAACTGGAAGCAGAGCAGATCCTCCAGCTGTCTGTGGGACAGGGTGCTGTCCTGAGCCAGGAGCTGCAGGGTTGTATCCTGATATCTGGAGAGGACTTTTTGGATCAGGTAAGCGCTCAGGGAGTCGTCCAGGAAGATGCAGTGATATTTTGTGTTCTCCCGCATGAAGATACAGAAAGGCGCCAGGCAGCAGGCGCCTTTTTCTGGCGGAGTGGAGAGCTGGGCGGTCAGTTCCCTGGTCTGGGGCATGATATCCTCTAAGATCTCGTCTAATACATCTCTGGTATTCTGATAATGCAGATAGAAAGTCCCACGGCTGATCTCCGCCTCTTTACAGAGGGCGGAGACAGTGATGGAATTAAAATCAGTATTCTTTTTCAATGATAAAAATGCGTCTTTGATCACTTGGCGGGTATATAAGGTCCGCCGGTCTGTTTTGCGTTTCTTTTTCTCGTTCATCTATCTATCTCCAATGATCTCATTAATCAAATATTGAACATACTGTACATAAAAAAATACATTGTCCATGATATTACAAAGCGGCGCCCTTTGTCAAGGAATGATCCATGAGCCCTGGACATGTACAGAAATACATCCCCCCTGGGGGCTTCCTTGTTTTCCGATGCTAAAATATACTTTTTGTCAGAATAAAGACGAGGAGGAAAAAGCGTGTGAAAAAAGGATACGGGAAAGGTGTTTCTCTGGGAGAGGGCGATATCAGGAAGTTGTTTCTCCGCTTGGCGGTCCCGGCGGTCATCTCTCAATTGGTGACGTTGGCCTACAATATGGTAGACCGGGTGTACATCGGCCATATGCCGGAGGTGGGGAGAGCGGCGCTGACGGGTGTGGGCGTATGTATGCCGGTCACGATCATCCTGTCCGCGTTTGCCCAACTGGTGGGATTTGGCGGAGCGCCTAGGGCTTCTGCCTATCTGGGGGCGCATGATACGGAGGCGGCGGAAAAGACACTGGGGACTTGCACTTTGTTCACACTCTGTCTGAGTGTGCTGCTGACGATCTTTACACGTGGTCTTTCCGGGCAGATCCTGCTCCTGTTCGGAGCCAGCAGTGAGATCATGCCCTTCGCATCCTCATATTTTGACATCTATGTCCTGGGGACTGTTTTTGTAGAGATCGCTTCTGGGTTGGCTTTTTTTATCACGGCGCAGGGATATACCACGGTCAGTATGATCTCCGTATTATTGGGAGCGGGAGCGAATATGATCTTGGATCCGATCCTGATCTTCGGGCTTGATATGGGTGTGGCCGGGGCGGCGGTGGCGACCGTTGTATCCCAGGCTGTTTCCTGTATCTGTGTCCTCCTGTTCCTATGCGGAGAACGGGGGACGATCCGCCTGCAGAGAAAATATCTGCGTTTTGACTGGGGACTCCTGGCGGCGGCGCTGGCTCTCGGGCTGTCCCCTTTTGTGCAGATCCTGACGGAGAGTCTTATATCCGTCTGTTTTAACCGGTCGCTGCTGCGGTATGGGGGCGATGCCGCCGTAGGAGCTATGACCATCTACGCGACGGTCATGCAGTTCATCTCCCTCCCGATCACAGGCATCGCCCAGGGCGCGCAGCCGGTCATCAGCTATAATTATGGAGCTGGGCAAAAGGGGCGGGTGGGGGCGTGCTGCAGGCTGGTCTTCCAGGTCAGCTTGGTGTATTCGATCTTTTTCTGGACGATCCTGCATGTTTTTCCGGCCATGTTCCCGCGTATCTTTGCGGAAGACCAGAGTTTTGTCACATATAGTGCTTCCATGAGTGGTCATTTCTTCGCCATGGCGTGGGTGATGGGGGCGCAGATCTCCTGTCAGCTGATGTTTGTGGCGCTGGGGAATGCCAAGATCTCTCTGTTCCTTGCCCTGCTGCGGAAAGTGTTCCTGCTCATGCCGCTGATCTTTCTCATGCCGCTTTTATTGGCCGATCCTGTTAAAGGAGTGCTGCTGGCTGAACCGGTGGCGGATTCCCTGGCATGTGCGGTGACGGTCACTTTGTTTGTGAAACGGTACTACAGAGAATTTTTTGGAAAAGGACAAAAAGGCTATCTATCCATTCGAGAGATCCTCTCCAGATAGGATGTGATGATATCCTGCAATGTGATCTTCTGCATGGAATGTTCGATGTCTTTTTGGATCTGTCTATAGTAGTCCGCCAGAGCCAGCTGGATATTTACGCCGATGCCGCATCTGGGATTGGTGTGGGTGTCGAGATGCAGCAGCGGCTTGTCTTTTTCCACTGCTTTATAGATCTCCAAGAGAGTGGTCTCCTGGGGCAGCTTTGTGAGTTTTGGGGTTGCCTGTCCCTGGGAACTGCTGATCAGGCCGGCGGCTTTCAGTTGGGCCATGATCTGGCGCACATATGATGGGTTCGTCTGGATGCTGACGGCGATATCCGCGCTGGTGACGGTGGGACGTTCGCTCTGCTGGATGAACACAAGGATATGGATGGAATCGCTCAAACGTGTGGAATATTTCATTTCTGCCTCCTGGAGTGTAAAAAAGGGTCGTACATATGCCTGTGATCTATAAAATAACACGGAACTGACGGGTTGTCAAACTGGGGAAGGCGCGTGTGGGACTCCTTTCAGGAAAAAGCACTTGCAATTTTATAAAATACATGATATACTCCTATAAAATCATGTATTTAATAAAATAACATGATAGAAAATGACCATTGATCGAAAGAGTACAGAGTGCGAAAGGAGTGCGAACAATGAGTTTTTATGAAGATTTAGTCCTGCAGACACAGATGGGCTATTCCCGAAACCGCAGTGTATACGCATCCGGAAAAACACCAGTCAAGCTGAGCCAGCGTGCGCCTCTATCTTATAGCGAGCAGATCGACAGATGTGTAAGGCGGATCCAGCAGGCGGAATGTATCGTAGTTGGCGGTGCCTCCGGGCTGTCAGCGGCGGGAGGCGGTGATTTTTATTATGGTGATACGCCGTCTTTTCGGAGGCATTTTGGAAAGTATGCGGATAAATACGGATTTAAAGGTGCTTTTGATGGTATGTACAGCAGGTTTGATACACGGGAAGAACACTGGGGTTATATAGCGACTTTTCTGGATACTACGCTGAATGCGCCTGTGCGGGGACCATATCTGGATCTGGATGAGATCCTGAAGGGGAAGGATCTTCATATATTGACGACAAATCAGGACACGCAGTTCGTAAAGATCTATAAGGAAGAACAGGTCAGTGAGATACAAGGGGATCACAGGTTTTTCCAGTGTTCTATGTGCTGCCATGATGGGACGTGGGATGCAGTAGAGCCAGTGGGAGAGATGACCCTTGCCATGGGAGAGGGGACCAGCATCCCGACAGAGATGATCCCCCGCTGTCCTAAGTGCGGCGCGGAGGCTTTTCCGTGGGTACGGGGTTATGGGAATTTTCTGCAGGGGAAGAGATACGACGGAGAATATGAGAAGATCTCCGGATATATACAGAAGAATGCGGATAAGAAACTGCTCTTTTTGGAGCCTGACACACAGTCTGCCGGATGCGTATTACATTTCTGTAAATGCAGAGTACGATTTTCTGCCGGAGCAGATAGAGGATAGGGGATCTTCCATTCTCGGGGATATCGGGAAAGTCTTAGTAGATGTAAATGCAAAAATAAAACAGTTAGAGTGTATTTGATGATATCAAGGAGGAAAAAATGATAGCTTTTGGATGTGAAGATAAGTATAGGACGCCTGTCCCGGAAGATAGGATCTGTCCGGAGTGTGGGAGAGAGATAGAAGTCTTTGTTTCGAGAGGGAGGATCGTAGAAGACAGTGTGTGTGAGTGCGGTCATGTGATAAGAGCAGAGGAGCCGGTACTCACTATCCCAGGCGGTCAGAAAGAGGCAGACACATTTTAAGATCAGGAAAAAAGGAGGATGTAGGTCATGCATGAGTTAGGACAGATCGCAGATAGGATCAAAAACGCTGATGCGATCTTGATCGGGGCCAGCAACGGGCTGTCTATTACGGAAGGACTCCACCTGTTTGCTGACGATAGGGCATTGGAATAGCTATTTGGGGATCTTAAACGTAAATATGGGATCCGCAGCATCTTGCATGGGATGAGCGCCTGTTGGCCGTCTGAAGAAGAAAAATGGGCGTTCTGGAGCCGCCTCATCCATCATTATTGCGGAGAGTACCAAGAGAGCCAGGTCATGAAGGACCTGAAAGCGATCGTGGGAGATAAGGAATGTTTTATAGTCACATCTAATGGCGAGTGCCATTTTGAGATGAGCGGGTTTGACCCGGAGGATATTTATGAGGTGGAGGGCAACTGGCTGACTATGCAGTGTTCCCGAGCCTGCCATACGGCTCTCTATCCGAGCCTGGATATGGCAGAAAAGATGGCGGCGGCGGAAAAAGACGGGAAAGTGCCCTCGGAGATGGTCCCTCATTGTCCAAAGTGCGGCGGTCCCATGCGGATCCATTTGGGGATTGACCAGGAGTATATAGAGAAGGATGCAGGACAGAGACGCTTTCAGGCATTTTTGGATCGAGATCATGGAAAAAAGCTTGTGGTACTGGAACTGGGCATAGGTCCCCATGATCAATTGATCAAGGCTCCGCTCATGCGTCTTGTGGATATGGAGCCGAACGCTGTCTATGTGACTATCAATCTTGGAGAGATATATATCACGGACGATATCAGAGAAAAGTCGTTTGGTCTTGACGGTCACCTTGGGGATGTATTGCACAGACTCCGGGAGGTATGTGAGGAGTGAAGTTCCGGGGATACCTGGTATCTGCACATGTTTCCTATTGCGCAGGCAGTTGGATAAAGACCAGTAAAAAGAGCAAGATAAAAGAAGATATAAGAAAGACGGAGGTAGGATATGGCACATGTGATCGCAGTAGCAGGAAAAGGCGGCGTGGGGAAGACAACGCTGACGGGGCTTTTTATCCAGAGTCTTTGTGAGAGCGGGAAAGGGCCCTTGTTGGTGGTGGATGCAGATGCCAACGCCAATCTGAATGAAGTCCTGGGGGTGGAGATGCCTGTCACACTGGGCGAGATCCGGGAGGAGATCGAACGGGCAGGGTCAGATCCGAAGATCAAGATCCCGGTGAGTATGACCAAACAGGAATACCTGGAATATCGGATGGAAGATGCTCTTGCGGAAGAAAAAGAGTATGACTTGATGGTGATGGGACGCTCCCAGGGAGCAGGATGTTATTGCTTTGTAAATAATCTGGTGCAGGCACGGATCCAGGCGTTACAAAATAACTATCCCTATATCGTAGTCGATAATGAGGCAGGGATGGAACATATCAGCAGAGGGATCCTGCCGAAGATCGATACTATGTTCCTGGTGAGCGATTGTTCCAGGAGGGGTGTCCAGGCCGCCGGACGGATCGCAGAGTTGATAAAAGAACAGAAGATCGACCCCTCTTTTATGGGGCTGATCGTCAACCGGGCGCCAGGCGGGAGATTAAATGAGGGCACTGCAGATGAGATCAAAAAACAAGATCTGCATCTCCTGGGGGTCATCCCACAGGATGAGGAAGTCTATCAATTTGACTGCGATGGGCGGCCGACGGTGGGGCTGTCTGTAGATTCCCCGGTGCGCCGGGCGCTGGATCAGATCGTGGGTCGATTGGATCTGTAAAGATCCAGGTATAGACGGAAAACAGCCCGCGGCCATCACAAGCCGCAGGCTGTTTTTTCATAAAAACCGGCTGTAAGGGATAAAACAGTCGAGACAGACTTTTTTTCCATCCTGCAGGCGGATCATATTTTCGGAAGTCATCTCACCACAGCAGGCACATTTTACTGATCCAAAGCTCCGTGCTTTTTCAGGAAATGCCTGGGTGGGTTCCTGCACTTCGAACAATCTTTCAGCAGGCTGGGTCTTTAGGTATCTGAATTTTTCTTCTTTTTCCATTGGAGCGGTCTCTTTTAAGATCAGCCGTACGGAGCGGCCCGTCTTTCTGTTGTAAAAGCTAAATGCCTGTTTCCCACGCATTTTAAATAACAGATTTCCCTTGCCTGCGCTGCATCCCATGACCACTTGTATGGCGTCCACGCCGCATGCATCATTTTCAGTGATGCATGCGGCCTCTTCGTCTTGTGAATAGTCCAGATCCAATAACTCCATAGCATATAAGGAAGCGCGGAAACCGATCAAAAGTCCACTGCATCTATGGCCGTGGAATTCCATACATTTCTTCCATGCCCCTTCATTTGTGTCCATGTCAGTGCTCCTTCATTCTTTTTTACCACCAGTCATCGTTATAGTCCTTATCAAATCCCAGTATCTTTCCAGAACTTGCGTGGATCTTGATATCGTATTCCATCGCGCCTTTGATCGCTTCTATTTCGTAAAGGGGTACTCCGTCATCATTGTCAAACTCTGCTTTTACGATGGTCGCATGCGGTACTTTTGAGAGGGCGATTTTTTTGGCTTTTGTCATGCTGATGTAGCGGTTGTTTTCTGTTGGTCTTTGTGCAAAGATCTTTGATGCCCATTTGTATTCCAACAGCCTGCCAGTCTTGGCATGGTATTTCAGAGTGTATTTTTTGCTGTTTTGTGTCAGTTTTATTTTATAGACGGGGATCCCGTCGTCAATCTTTTGGATGAGGCTTAAGATCTTCCCTGCGGAAACTTCTTTTAAGGCCAGGTTTTGGATTTTCTTTCTGCTCAGAGTCTTTTTTGTGCTATGTCCCTTGAAGGAATATTGTTCCCATCCGTATTCCAGCATTTTTCCGTCAGAAGCGCGATAAGTGATCTCGTATTCTTTTGTAGCTTTAGTGAGTGTGACCTCATAGACGAGCTGACCGTTTTTGTAGTCTCTATCTATTTCAGTTATATCGGAGTTTTTGACTTCTTTTTGCGCTGTTTTTGCAGCCTGGCGCAGGCTGGTGATCTTTTTGGCGTATACGGGGTCAGAGAAGGACAATGTACTGAGGGAGATCAGGCAGGTTGCCAGGACTGGTATCCATGTTCTTTTTTGTATTTTCATAAAAATCTCCTCTTTAAATTTAACGGATATAATTTGTCCGTATGGCGGGTTCTTTTTTCGGCAGGCCGTATTGTTCTCTTCCAAGAGCGATGCTCTTGACCAAAAACGACATATTTCTTGCCAGTGTCCGCATGATCTGCAGGCCTTCCCCATCTTGCGCGGCTTCGTCGGCGTTGTTGCCGTGGATGCTGTTCCAATATTGCCCGGACGCTACAGGCATCCCGCTGATCGTGAAATATTTGTTCAGTTCGTCAAAAGTCGCTGACAGGCCGCCTCGTCTGGCGGATACGACGCTGGCTCCTACCTTCATCGTTTTGTCAAAAGGTGTGCTGTAGAATAGACGGTCCAGGAATGCGATCAGGGTGGCATTGGCGGATGCATAATAGACAGGGCTGCCTACGACCAGACCGTCGCAGGTCTCAAATTTTGGCGCAGTCTCGTTTACCATATCGTCAAAGGCACATTTTCCCTGTTTTGCGCAGGAACCGCAGGCAACACATCCACGGATGTCTTTGCTGCCGATGTGGATGAGTTCTGTCTGGATGTTTTCTTCTGTAAAGATCTTCTCCATCTCATGCAGGGCGGTGTATGTACTCCCGTTTGCATGAGGACTTCCGTTGATCAGTAATACTTTCATTGGATGTTACCTCCGTTTTCATTGATGATCATTCTTTTCATCTATTTTAACTTTGTTTATGGTATTTGTCAATTTATTGTCAGTCAAGGCGTAAGGCGGAGAGACTGGCATGATCTTAGGTGCTGCCGCATAAGCTGATAACAACGTTTATGGGAGTATGCGATGCTGAAGGAAAGGCTGAAATGGATGGCGGCCTGGATGGCCATGGCCGTGCTGGTGCTCAGCGCGATCCGTTACATACCGGAAGTGGTCAGTGTCAGCACGAGTGTGGATGGGAGAGAACTCCCTATCTACTGTGTGGACACGATGAAGTATCAAGTAGCCATGAGTTTTGATTCTATCGGAAGGAGCGGAGATACACAGGAGATATTGGGGATCTTGGAAAAGCACGATGTGAAAGCCACATTCTTTGTAGAAGGCAGGTGGGTAGAACAGCACCCGGAGGAGGTGAAGGCTATCCAGGCCGCGGGGCACGATCTGGGGAGTCTGGGCAAAGAACACAGGGATATGACGCAGATGAGCAAAGAGGAGAAGATAGCGGAGCTGGCAGATGTGCATGATAAGGTGAAAGGACTCACCGGGGTGGATATGGAATTGTTCCGGCCTCCTCTGGGCGCCTATGATAATGAGGTGGTGCGTACGGCCAGAGAGAACGGGTATTACACGATCCAGTGGTCGGTGGACAGCATGGACTGGAAAGACCAGGGAGCAGAAGCCATCGTAGAGACCGTCTGCTCCCATAAGGACCTGGATAACGGGGCCATCATCTTATGCCATAACGGGGCAAAATATACAGTGCAGGCGCTGGATGAGATGCTCACCAGGATCAAGTCCCAGGGATATGAGATCGTCCCTGTATCCAGGCTGATCTATAAAAGCAGTTTCCATATAGACCAAAAAGGGCAGCAGGTCTTAGACTGATGCCTTGGCAGCTCTTTTGCGCTCTCTTGGATCCAGTATCTTTTTGCGGATGCGCAGGCTGGAAGGTGTGATCTCCAGCAGTTCATCGGTGTTGATGAATTCCAGCGCCTGTTCCAGGCTGAGTATCTTTGGGGGCGTCAGCTTCAGGGCTTCGTCTGCGGAAGAGGAACGGGTATTGGTCAGATGTTTTGTCTTGCAGACGTTCAGCTCGATGTCTTCAGCTTTTCCATTCTGGCCGATGACCATGCCGCTGTAGACCCGTTCTCCGGGACCGATGAAAAGGGTGCCTCTGTCCTGGGCGGAAAACAGGCCGTAGGTGACAGTTTCTCCGGCTTCAAAAGCGATGAGGGAGCCTTGCTTGCGGTAATCGATATCCCCTTTGTAAGGGCCGTATCCATCGTAGGTAGTATTCAGTATCCCGTTCCCTTTGGTCAGGGTGAGGAATTCCCCTCTGAATCCGATCAGGCCCCGGGCCGGGATATGGAATTCCAGACGTGTGGAGCCGTCGCCGGCCAGACTCATGCCCTGCAGTTCCCCTTTGCGTTCGCTCAATTTGCTGATCACAGATCCGGAAGATTCTTCGGGGACGTCGATGTAGGCGATCTCCATGGGTTCCAGCCTGCGGCCCCGTTCGTCTTCACGGTACAGGACTTCTGCCTTGCTCACAGCGAATTCATAGCCTTCCCGGCGCATATTTTCGATGAGTACGGACAGATGCAGTTCCCCCCGTCCGGAGACTTTGAAGCAGTCGGGGGAATCGGTATCTTCCACACGGAGGCTCACGTCGGTGTTCAGTTCCCGCATCAGCCGTTCACGCAGATGGCGGGAGGTGACGTATTTCCCTTCCTGTCCGGCCAGTGGGCTGTCGTTGACCAGAAAGTTCATAGCGATGGTCGGTTCGGATATCTTCTGGAACGGTATGGGTTCCGGGTGTTCCGGGGAACAGATCGTGTCGCCGATGTGGATGCTGGAGATACCCGAGATGGCCACGATCGACCCGATCCGCGCTTCCGTGACTTCTACTTTCGAGAGGCCGTCAAATTCGTATAATTTGCTGATCTTCACACGCTCCTGTTTATCTGGGTCGTGTTCGTTGACTAAGATCACATCCTGGTTTACCCGGATGGAGCCGTTGTCTACTTTTCCGATGCCGATCCGGCCCACGTACTCATTGTAGTCGATGGTGCTGATGAGTACCTGGGTCCCGGCGTCCGGATCGCCTTCCGGGGCGGGGATGTATTTTATGATCGTTTCAAACAGGGGCTGCATGTTCTGGGGGGAGTCGGCCAGATCCAGCACGGCGTGGCCGGCCTTGGCGGAGGCATAGAGGAAGGGGCAGTCCAATTGTTCATCGGAAGCTTCCAGATCCATGAGGAGTTCCAGGACCTCGTCGATCACTTCATCGGGACGGGCTTCAGGACGGTCGATCTTATTGATGCAGACGATCACGTGAAGATCCAGCTCCAGTGCTTTTCTCAGCACGAACTTAGTCTGGGGCATGGCACCCTCGAAGGCGTCCACGACGAGGATCACTCCGTCCACCATTTTCAATACACGTTCCACTTCACCGCCGAAATCGGCATGGCCTGGGGTGTCGATGATATTGATCTTCGTGTCTTTATAGTAGACGGCGGTGTTCTTGGAGAGGATGGTGATCCCCCGTTCTCTCTCGATGTCATTGGAATCCATGATCCGCTCCTGGACTTCCTGGTTCTCACGGAACACACCGCTCTGCTTCAGGAGTTCGTCCACCAGGGTGGTCTTTCCGTGGTCAACATGGGCGATGATCGCTATATTACGGACGTTTTCACGTTTTATCTTCATATATATCTATTATCCTTTCTATCAAGATCGGCAGATATCTACTGCTCAATCTAATAGTTTAGCACATTCTGTAGAGATTGCAAGAAAAATAAAAATCTGTTTTCATGTTCTATTTGGTGGTACGGGCGCATAAACATGATATAGACAAACTACCACAAAGAGGAAGGGGAACTATTATTCATGGCAGATAAGATCATTGAAAACAACCAAGTATCTATTATGGGCAAGATCGCAACTGGTTTTACATTCAGCCACCAAGTGTTTGGGGAAGGTTTCTATACGATGGAACTTTTGATCAAGCGTCTGAGTGATTCGGAGGACCGTATCCCGGTCATGATCTCCGAACGGCTGATCGATGTGGAACAGGATTACGTGGGGGAATATATCCAGGTACACGGACAATTCCGTTCCTATAACCGGCATGAGGAGAAGAGGAACCGGCTGGTGCTCTCTGTGTTCGCGAGGGATATCAGCTTTGTCGAGGAGGAAGACGATTCTATGCCGGTCAATCAGATATTCCTGGACGGCTATATCTGTAAACCGCCTGTTTACCGCAAGACCCCGCTGGGAAGGGAGATCGCGGATCTGTTGATGGCGGTCAATCGTCCATATGGTAAATCTGACTACATACCTTGCATTTGCTGGGGCAGGAATGCCCGCTATGCATCAGCTTTTGAAGTGGGCGGACATGTGCTGATCTGGGGGCGCATACAGAGCCGGGATTATATGAAGAAGATCGGGGAAAATGAGACAGAGAAGCGGACCGCCTATGAGATCTCGGTGAGCAAGCTGGAATATATGGAATAATCTTGCATTCTTTAGGGAAGTGGTGTAAGATGGATTGGGACAATGGGAGAAAGTGTAGGCCGCAGGCCAGTCAGGGTACTTGCTATAGTATAAAGAGGATACGATATGAACGAAGGATATGTGGAGATATTTTGCGGAAATGGACAGGGAAAGACATCAATGGCCCTTGGCAAAAGTATCCGTGCCTGTTCACGGGGGAACAGTGTGGTGATCATCCAATTCCTGAAAGGGCGCGAGACGGAGGAATTGAATTATCTGAACAATATGAACCTGGACATCAAATTGTTCCGTTTTGAAAAATCGGATAGATCCTTTGAGGAACTGGATGAACAGGAACAGGCAGAACAGAGAGAGAATATCATCAATGGATTGAATTTCGCCAGGAAGTTATTGACCACCTGTGAGTGTGACCAACTGGTGCTGGACGAGATCCTTGGTGTGCTGGACCATGGGATCGTACAGCCGGAAGATCTGATCCAGCTCATTGTCAAAGGCAGGGAAGAAGGGATGCACATGATATTGACTGGAAGATCCATGTATCAGGAGCTGCAGCCTTATGTGGACCTTGTCACAAGGGTGGAGACAGAAGGATCTAAATGAAAAAAGGCGTGGAGTTGTTGTGGATCAGACAAGGACTCTGCGCCTTTTTTGGATCTTTATCTTCAGATACGCACTGGATCAGAGGGGTGCAGCGGTGGCTGCTGGTAGAGTTTGCGTTCTATCTGCTGTCGTTTTCGGGCGATCAGTTCAAGGGTCTTCTTGGCGTCTTCTTCCCTGGCCACGATCTCAATGTCTTCCAAAAGATTTAACTGGTCGATCAGATTGCCATTATATTCTTTCTCATTGACAGGCATATCGATCACCTCCCTTCTTTTGTGATCATTATAACATAAGTTCGGATAAGGGCAAACAAAAAACTCAGGAACTTTATAGTTCCTGAGCCTTTCGAGAGGCGCAGACCGGATTTGAACCGGTGAATCAGGGTGTTGCAGACCCACGCCT
>CANTEW010000058.1 GCA_947652925.1 uncultured Lachnospiraceae bacterium | reverse complement strand
AACAGAAATGCCCGTTAATGTACATCTGCTGGATAGCCGGATTAGCGGCTGCGTGGGGAGGCATGGAGCCATAGGCAGCTTTATGAGGATCATAGGGAGCATCAAGGTCATGGGCTTTCTTAAAGGCTTTCAGCTGCTTGATGATACGGTTGGCATATTTGGGATTGTTTTCAGTCACCCATGCTCCAATACCGGAAGTGTCAAATAAAAGCATGGCAGCCTTGTCAGCATCGATCCGTTGGCATATCGGTCCGGTCAGATCAACAAGATGGTCGAACATGGATCGTAAGTCCGATAAGAAATCCTGCTTGAAGCGGGTGGACTTAGAAGCATCCGGGACAGCATCAAACCCGCAGAAATCCCGTAATTCCTGAGAGTATTTGAGAAAAACGATTAGGAGGGACGTTGTTGGGATCGAGAAGATAAGCTGTAATAACAGAGCCCTGAGCATCGGATAGAGAAGATGCTTGCGGGGTCTGCCGGTGGCAGCGTGGAAATGGGAAACAAAAGACGCCGGGACAATCTCATCGAGGTTAATGGCATTATCCAGAAGTTCAAGGGACTCATATTTATCGTTATCAAATTTATTTTGGCAATCGGTAAAAATATCTGCCAGAGAAAGCTGTTTGTATGGTATCATATAGGTACAACTCCTTTTTTGGTGGATTGGTGGATAGTTTCTGGATAATTCTATTTTACCATAAACCAGTGAGGAGTTGTTTTATTTTATAACAAAAAGGATCTCGTATTTATGCGGGTTCTGGCGTTTCGCAAATGCCTAAAAAGCATTTTCCCGAGAAAGGAGTGAAAAAACCGGATAAAGACCAGCGTCTGTATACGGATACGGAAGTACCCAGCGGGGATGGACGGTATGTGGCCCATGTAGAGGACACGTCGGTCTTGGTCGAGGGTGGGAAAGATAAGGAAGAGATCTTTGTGAGTCTGAACCCGGATGAGATACCTTCCAGCCTGTTCTGGAGTGGAGATGCAGATAAACTACTCATAGGTTATGCAGATAAAGCTTTCCTATATAATATGGAGACAAAAACCTTATCAGACCCAGTACAGATCGAAGAGCAAGATATGTCGCTGGCCCAGTGGATGTGGATGGATCCATCGACAGTCTTATATGTGGGGAGTACATACAGCTATGTTATTGATGTGTCACGAGATCGATTGGGGGTTTTGTACAAGTTGAAAGGGGTTATGGGGTATGACCCGGAAAGGGACGAGATCTATTTTGAAAGCCAGATCTATTCCATGGACAGATTAAATGAAGGTGTATATTTTGATGCGTTGGAAGTGGGGAAGATAAAACGGTATAGTAAGGACGAGATCATAGAAATGGCCAGGGAGATGGCGGGGCGTTATGAGATGCCGTGACCCCTCTGTTTTTGTACAAACAATAGTAAAAAAACGATTGACATAAAGTCCATGTATGTGATATATTTAAAAATACACTATTATGGAAAGATATGCCTACTTTTACGATAGGGCAGGCATACGCAAAATGTTGTTATAATATAAGAAAACAGGGGTGAAACGTCAATGGAAAAAAACAGGATACGTTCTGTAACTACTGGGAAGAGCATGCGGATGAGTTACCAGCGGCAAAAGGAAGTTCTGGAGATGCCGGACTTGATCGAAGTACAGAAGGATTCTTACCAATGGTTTCTCAGAGAAGGTCTGAAGGAGGTATTCAATGACATATCTCCGATCGCAGATTACGGCGGTAAGTTGAGCCTGGAGTTTATTGATTTTACTTTATGTGAAGATGATGTGAAATATTCCATCGAAGAATGTAAAGAACGGGACGTAACCTATGCAGCCCCCCTTAAGGTACGTGTCCGCCTGATCAACAGGGAGAACGATGAGATCAATGAGCATGAGATCTTCATGGGCGACCTGCCCCTGATGACAGCCACCGGGACATTCGTGATCAATGGGGCGGAGCGTGTCATCGTGAGCCAGCTGGTGCGTTCACCGGGCATCTACTATGCCATCGCCCATGATAAGATCGGAAAGACCCTGTATTCCTCAACAGTGATCCCCAACAGAGGAGCCTGGCTGGAATACGAGACAGATTCCAATGACGTGTTCTATGTGCGTGTGGACAGGACGAGGAAAGTGCCGATCACCGTCCTGATACGGGCGCTGGGTATCGGGACGAACGAGGAGATCGTACAGCTCTTTGGAGAAGAGCCGAAGATCCTGGCCAGCTTCGGGAAAGATACCGCGGAGAGCTATCAGGAAGGCCTCCTGGAATTATATAAGAAGATCAGGCCCGGCGAGCCGCTGGCGGTGGAGAGCGCGGAGAGCCTGATCATGTCCATGTTCTTCGACCCCAGGAGGTACGATCTGGCCAAAGTGGGCAGATATAAATTCAATAAAAAGCTCGCCCTCAAAAATCGTATCTGCGGCCATAACCTGGCAGAGGATGTGGTAGACGTTTCCACAGGAGAGATCCTTGCCAAAGAAGGTGAGATGGTGGACCGGGAACTGGCAGATAAGATCCAGAATGCTGCCGTGCCCTATGTGTGGGTCTATGCGGATGAGCGAAAGGTAAAAGTCTTATCCAACATGATGGTGGATCTTACCAGCTTTGTGGATATAGATCCGGCAGAGGTCGGGGTGAGAGAACAAGTATATTATCCATGTCTGGAGAAAATCCTGGAGGAGAATGAGAGTCTGGAGGATATCAAGGCCGCCATAAAGCTGGATATCCACGATCTGATCCCCAAGCATATCACCAGAGAAGATATCCTGGCTTCTATCAATTATAATATGCACCTGGAGTACGGATTGGGAAACGACGATGATATCGATCATCTGGGCAACCGGCGTATCCGTGCTGTTGGCGAGCTTTTACAGAATCAGTACCGTATCGGCCTTTCACGACTGGAGAGGGTGGTCAGGGAGCGTATGACGACCCAGGATATCGAGGGGATCTCTCCCCAGTCTCTGATCAATATCAAGCCGGTCACAGCGTCTGTGAAAGAGTTCTTCGGTTCTTCCCAGTTATCCCAGTTTATGGACCAGAACAATCCGCTGGGCGAGCTGACCCACAAGAGACGTCTGTCCGCACTGGGACCCGGCGGTCTGTCCAGGGACCGTGCCGGATTCGAGGTGCGCGACGTGCATTATTCCCATTATGGGAGGATGTGCCCCATCGAGACGCCTGAAGGCCCGAACATCGGTCTGATCAATTCACTGGCTTCCTATGCCCAGATCAATGAGTATGGATTTGTAGAAGCGCCTTATCGTATCATTGACAAAACCGATCCAAAAAATCCGCGGGTCACAGATAAAGTGATCTATATGACCGCGGACGAAGAAGACAATTACCATGTGGCCCAGGCGAATGAGCCGCTTGACGAGGACGGATATTTTGTGCGTAAAAATGTGTCCGGCCGTTACAAAGACGAGACGCAGGAGTACGAGAAACACATGTTTGACTACATGGATGTATCTCCGAAGATGGTCTTCTCCGTGGCGACGGCCCTGATCCCCTTCCTGCAGAACGACGACGCCAACCGTGCGCTGATGGGATCCAACATGCAGCGGCAGGCGGTGCCGCTCCTGATCGCGGAGGCGCCTGTAGTGGGGACTGGTATGGAGACGAAAGTGGCCGTGGACTCCGGGGTCTGTGTACTGGCCCGTCATGCGGGGGTGGTGGAGCGCTCCACTTCCAAGCAGATCGTGGTAAAAAATGACGACGGGACACGTGACGAATACCGTCTTACCAAATTTATGAGGAGTAACCAGAGCAACTGCTATAACCAGAGGCCGATCGTGTTCCAGGGAGAGCGTGTGGAGCAGGGGCAGGTCATAGCAGACGGTCCGTCTACGGCTAACGGCGAGCTGGCTCTCGGCAAGAACCCGCTGATCGGATTTATGACCTGGGAGGGTTATAACTATGAGGATGCGGTACTCTTAAGCGAGCGTCTGGTGCAGGACGATGTGTATACGTCCGTACACATTGAAGAGTATGAGGCGGAATCCAGGGATACGAAGCTGGGGCCGGAAGAGATCACGCGGGATGTCCCCGGCGTGGGCGACGATGCCCTGAAAGACCTGGATGAACGTGGGATCATCCGTATCGGTGCGGAAGTCCGTGCAGGGGATATCCTGGTGGGCAAGGTGACGCCGAAAGGGGAGACAGAGCTGACGGCAGAAGAGAGGCTGCTGCGCGCGATCTTCGGGGAAAAAGCCCGTGAAGTAAGGGATACTTCCCTGAAAGTGCCCCATGGTGAATACGGCATCGTAGTCGATGCGAAAGTATTTACCCGCGAGAATGGGGATGAGCTGTCCCCGGGCGTGAACCAATCGGTGCGTATCTACATCGCCCAGAAGAGGAAGATCTCCGTGGGCGACAAGATGGCTGGCCGTCACGGGAACAAGGGTGTGGTCTCCCGTGTGCTGCCGGTGGAGGATATGCCTTTCCTGCCCAACGGACGTCCTCTTGACATTGTGTTGAACCCGTTGGGCGTGCCTTCCCGTATGAACATCGGCCAGGTCCTGGAGATCCATCTGTCCCTGGCGGCGAGAGCGTTAGGATTTAACATCGCCACGCCTGTTTTCGACGGGGCGAACGAAGACGACATCATGGATACCCTGGAGATCGCCAATGATTACGTGAATATAGAAGATTTCGAGGAATTCCGCCAGAAATATAAAGACGACCTCATGCCGGATGTGATGGAGTATCTGGATAAAAATAAAGACCACCGGAAAGTCTGGAAAGGGGTCCCCCTGTCCAGGGATGGTAAAGTGCGGCTGAGAGACGGGCGTACCGGTGAATATTTTGACAGTCCGGTCACCATCGGACACATGCATTATCTGAAATTGCATCATCTTGTAGATGATAAGATCCATGCACGTTCTACAGGCCCATACTCTCTGGTGACACAGCAGCCTCTGGGTGGAAAAGCCCAGTTCGGCGGACAGCGTTTCGGTGAGATGGAAGTGTGGGCGCTGGAAGCATATGGTGCATCCTACACACTCCAGGAGATCCTGACAGTGAAGTCCGATGATGTGGTCGGGCGTGTGAAGACTTACGAGGCGATCATCAAAGGAGATAACATCCCCGAGCCAGGTGTGCCGGAGTCATTTAAAGTATTGTTAAAAGAACTCCAGTCTCTGGGGCTGGATGTGAAAGTCTTAAAAGACGACAACACCGAAGTGGAGATCATGGAGACCATCGATTATGGGGAGACAGACCTGCATTCGATCATCGAGGGCGACCGCAGGAGAGACTCAGATGAGTCTTACGACCGCATGGGCTATACCCAGCAGGAATTTGCAGGCGGAGAATTAGTGGATGTGGATGAAGAGCTGGAAAGAGAGGAAGAAGGACCGGAGGATTTTGAAAACGCAGATGAAGAGTTTGTAGCGGGAATAGAAGAAGATATGCATATGACTCTGTTGGAAGAGTAGGAAGGGGTATATTTCATGACGGAGACTATGAACAAACAAGAAGTGGCTTATCAGCCAATGACTTTTGATGCGATCAAGATCGGACTGGCGTCCCCCGATAAGATCAGAGAATGGTCGAGGGGGGAAGTCCTAAAACCGGAGACGATCAATTATAGGACTCTAAAACCAGAAAAAGACGGACTGTTCTGTGAAAAGATATTCGGACCCAGCAAAGACTGGGAATGTCATTGCGGTAAATATAAGAAGATCCGGTATAAAGGCGTAGTCTGTGACCGCTGCGGCGTGGAAGTCACCAAATCCACAGTCCGCAGGGAGCGGATGGGCCATATCGAGCTGGCGGCGCCCGTATCCCATATCTGGTATTTTAAAGGCATCCCTTCCCGGATGGGCCTTGTGTTGGATCTAAGCCCTCGGACGTTGGAGAAGGTATTATATTTTGCAAATTATATCGTGCTGGATCCGGCAGATTCCGGTCTGCAGTATAAACAGGTACTCACAGAGAAAGAATACCAGGATGCCCGTGAGACCTACGGATATGATTTCCGTGTGGGGATGGGGGCCGAGGCCGTACAGGAACTCCTGGAGAGCATCGATCTGGAGAGAGAGACAGAGGAACTGCGTAAGAGCTTAAAGGAATCCACCGGGCAGAAACGTGCCAGGATCGTAAAAAGGCTGGAAGTGGTGGAATCCTTCCGCGGTTCAGGGAACCGTCCCGAGTGGATGATCATGTCGGTGGTCCCGGTGATCCCGCCAGACCTCCGGCCGATGGTGCAGTTGGACGGTGGGCGTTTCGCCACATCAGACTTAAACGATCTGTACCGGAGGATCATTAACAGGAATAATCGTCTGAAACGGCTGCTGGAACTGGGCGCACCGGATATCATCGTGAGAAATGAAAAACGTATGCTCCAGGAGGCAGTAGATGCCCTGATCGACAACGGCCGCCGCGGACGTCCGGTGACAGGCCCCGGGAACCGGGCGCTGAAATCCCTCTCCGATATGTTAAAGGGAAAATCCGGCCGTTTTCGTCAGAACCTGCTGGGCAAACGTGTGGATTATTCCGGACGTTCTGTTATCGTGGTCGGGCCTGAACTGAAGATCTATCAGTGCGGTCTGCCAAAAGAGATGGCCATCGAGTTATTCAAACCGTTCGTGATGAAAGAACTGGTGGCAAACGGGACTTCCCACAACATCAAGAATGCCAAGAAGATGGTGGAGAAGCTCCAGCCGGAAGTCTGGGATATCCTGGAAGAGGTGATCAAAGAGCATCCGGTCATGCTGAACCGTGCCCCTACCCTGCACAGGCTGGGCATCCAGGCGTTTGAACCCATCCTGGTAGAAGGTAAGGCGATCAAGCTGCATCCGCTGGTGTGTACAGCCTTCAACGCTGACTTTGACGGTGACCAGATGGCTGTCCATCTCCCGTTGTCTGTGGAAGCACAGGCAGAGTGCCGTTTCCTGCTCCTGTCACCCAATAACCTGCTGAAACCTTCAGACGGCGGTCCGGTGGCAGTGCCGTCCCAGGATATGGTGCTGGGTATCTATTATCTGACACAGGAGAGACCAGGGAGCCTGGGTGAGGGAAAAGTCTTCAGGAATGTGAACGAAGCGATCCTGGCTTATGAGAATGGAGCGATCACTCTCCAGACAAAGATCAAAGTGCGCTGCAGGAAGAAAAGACCGGATGGGACAGTCGTCCAGGGGCAGGTAGAGTCTACGCTGGGCCGGTTCTTATTCAATGAGATCCTTCCTCAGGACTTGGGATTTGTGGACCGGAGTATCCCGGAAAATGAGCTTGCCCTGGAAGTGGACTTCCATGTAGGAAAGAAAAACCTGAAACAGATCCTGGAAAAGGTCATCAATACCCATGGCGCCACCAAGACGGCCGAAGTGCTGGACGATATCAAATCCATGGGGTATAAATATTCCACCCGTGCGGCCATGACCGTATCCATCTCCGATATGACTGTACCGCCGGAGAAACCGGAGCTGATCAAAAAAGCCCAGGATACGGTGGATCTGATCACAAAGAACTATAAGCGCGGGCTGATCACAGAAGAAGAACGGTACAAAGAGGTGGTGGAGACCTGGAAAAAGACGGATGATACGCTGACCCATGCCCTTCTGACCGGGCTGGATAAATACAATAATATCTATATGATGGCGGATTCCGGCGCCCGCGGTTCTGACAAACAGATCAAACAGCTGGCCGGTATGCGCGGGCTGATGGCCGATACCACCGGACATACCATCGAGCTGCCGATCAAGTCTAATTTCCGTGAAGGGCTTGACGTTCTGGAATATTTCATGTCTGCACACGGAGCCAGGAAAGGGCTGTCCGATACAGCGCTGCGTACAGCGGATTCCGGGTACCTCACCAGGCGTCTGGTGGATGTATCCCAGGAGCTGATCGTGCGTGAGATAGACTGCTGCGAGGGACAGGATGTGATCCCGGGGATGTATGTAAAAGCTTTTGAAGATGGGAAAGAAGAGATCGAGAGCCTCCAGGAGCGTATCACCGGGCGGTTTGCCTGTGAGACGATCAAAGACAGAGAAGGCAATGTACTGGTAAAGGCCAACCATATGATCACGCCGAAACGTGCGGCGAAAGTCATGAGCCAGGGGGTAGATGAGAACGGAGAGCCTCTGGAACAGGTGAAGATCCGTACGATCTTGACTTGTAAATGTCATGTGGGTATCTGTGCGAAATGTTATGGGGCAAATATGGCCACAGGCGAACCCGTACAGGTGGGTGAGTCTGTAGGTATCATCGCCGCCCAGTCCATCGGTGAACCTGGTACACAGCTGACCATGCGTACATTCCATACAGGAGGCGTTGCAGGCGGTGACATCACACAGGGTCTTCCCCGTGTGGAGGAGCTTTTTGAAGCCAGGAAGCCAAAAGGCCTGGCGATCATCACAGAGATCGCAGGGCGGGCCACGATCAGCGATACGAAGAAAAAACGCGAGATCACGGTGACAAATGACGATACAGGAGATTCCAAGACATATCTGATCCCCTATGGTTCCAGGATCAAGATCACAGACGGGGATATACTGGAAGCCGGGGATGAGCTCACAGAAGGCAGTGTGAACCCCCACGATATCTTGAAGATCAAAGGCGTCCGGGCCGTGCAGGATTATATGATCCAGGAAGTGCAGAGAGTATACCGGCTCCAGGGTGTGGATATCAACGACAAGCATATCGAGGTCATCGTGCGCCAGATGCTGAAAAAAGTCAGCATAGAGACCAACGGGGACACTGATTTCCTGCCGGGGACACTGGTAGATGTGCTGGAATACGAAGACGAGAATGAGCGGCTGATCCAGGAGGGGATGGAGCCTGCAGTGGGCAGCCAGGTGATGCTGGGTATCACGAAAGCTTCCCTGGCCACAAATTCATTCCTGTCGGCAGCGTCTTTCCAGGAAACGACGAAAGTCCTCACAGAAGCAGCTATCAAAGGGAAAGCGGATCCACTGATCGGCCTGAAAGAAAACGTCATCATCGGAAAACTGATCCCGGCGGGTACCGGGCTGAAATGTTACAGCGATGTAAAATTAGATTCCGAGAAGGAAGACAACGATTATGTAGGCTTCAGCGAGGATTTCGGAGAGGACATGGAAGAGGATACAGATGTATCCATGGCGGAAGAAGATGTGTATCTGTCGGAAATGGACGATATAGAAAATACGGAAGATATCGGGGACGTTGGAGATATGGAAGAGGCCGGGGAGACTGTGCAAAATGAAAATGCAGGAGAGCCGGGAGAAGAGATGAGTGAGATGAGAGACTTATCTGAGGGACTTGAGGAAGGACTTGAGATAGGATCATTAAAAGAGGCCACACTTACCCCTTGACAGACAATCTACAAGAGGCTATAATACATGGAAGCGTGTTTAGATATCAGAAGATATCTGCGCTTTATGTAAGATAGCAGCCGCAGACAAGATCATATACTCCCGGATATCTGGATGATACGGCAAAAGATATCCAGGAGTTTTTAAGAGAATTTCGGGAGGTGAAAGAAATGCCAACATTTAACCAGTTAGTCAGAAAAGGAAGAAAGACAGCCGTAAAGAAATCTACAGCGCCTGCTCTGCAGAAGAATTTCAATTCCCTGAAAAAGAAGACCACAGAGCAGTCTTCTCCGCAGAAGAGGGGCGTCTGCACAGCAGTCAAGACTGCTACGCCGAAGAAGCCGAATTCAGCGCTCAGGAAGATCGCCAGGGTACGTCTTTCAAACGGGATCGAAGTGACCAGCTATATCCCAGGGGAAGGACACAACCTGCAGGAACACAGCGTTGTCCTGATCCGTGGCGGAAGGGTAAAAGACCTGCCAGGTACCAGATATCATATCATCAGGGGTACATTGGATACAGCAGGTGTAGCCAACAGGAAACAGGCCCGTTCCAAATATGGTGCAAAACGGCCTAAGAAATAATTGTAAGAGAACGATCATTGGTGTTATCCCAAGATGGATGAGATTTGTGCAGTCATTCCATATTACCCTCCCGGCTGCGGGTTCAATATAGAAGATCACCTGTGCGAACATACGATTCTTGTGTGAGTACCTATGATTTAATCAAAGAGACTTGCGTGATGTGTACAGCAAGTCTGACTGACCATGATTAAGGAGGGAAGTAACGTGCCACGGAAAGGACATACTCAAAGGAGAGACGTGCTGGCAGATCCATTATACAATAATAAAGTGGTCACCAAGCTGATCAACAATATCATGTTGGACGGCAAAAAAGGTGTTGCCCAGAAGATTGTGTACAATGCGTTTGCCAAAGTAGAAGAGAAGGCCGGAAAGCCTGCTCTGGATGTATTTGAAGAGGCGATGAACAATATCATGCCTGTACTGGAAGTCAAAGCAAGACGTATCGGAGGCGCTACCTATCAGGTACCTATCGAAGTGCGCCCTGAGAGACGTCAGGCTCTGGCTCTGCGCTGGCTGACCCAGTTTTCACGCAAGAGAGGTGAGAAAAAGATGGAGGACAGGCTGGCGAATGAACTGTTGGATGCCATGAACAACACAGGCGCATCCGTGAAGAGAAAAGAAGATATGCACAAGATGGCAGAGGCTAACAGAGCATTTGCGCATTATAGATTCTAGGAGGAGGAAGCATTGGCTGGAAGAGAATATCCATTAGAGAGGACCAGAAACATCGGTATCATGGCGCATATCGATGCGGGTAAGACAACTCTTACAGAGCGTATCTTATATTATACCGGTGTCAACTACAAGATCGGGGATACACATGAAGGGACTGCTACCATGGACTGGATGGAGCAGGAACAGGAGAGAGGTATCACCATCACTTCCGCCGCTACCACCTGCCACTGGACATTACAGGAAAACTGTAAGACAAAACCAGGCGCCCTGGAACATCGTATCAATATCATCGATACACCTGGGCATGTGGATTTTACAGTGGAAGTTGAGCGTTCGCTCCGTGTATTGGATGGGGCAGTGGGTGTCTTTTGTGCAAAAGGCGGCGTTGAGCCCCAGTCAGAAAATGTATGGCGTCAGGCTGACACCTACAATGTACCTCGTATGGCGTTCATCAATAAGATGGACATCCTGGGTGCAGATTTCTATAATGCAGTAGACCAGATCCGGACAAGACTGGGTAAAAATGCGATTTGTCTCCAGCTTCCGATCGGGAGTGAAGACAGTTTCCAGGGTATCATCGATCTCTTCGAGATGAAAGCCTACATCTATAACGATGAAAAGGGTGAGGACATCTCTATCGTAGATATCCCGGAGGATATGAAAGATGACGCAGAACTCTACCATACTGAATTGGTGGAGAAGATCTGTGAATTAGACGACGATCTGATGCTGGAATACCTGGAAGGTGAAGAACCTTCTGTGGAAGCTTTAAAAGCCGCCCTGCGTAAAGGGACTTGCGAATGTACGGCTGTGCCCGTATGCTGTGGGACTGCATACAGGAATAAAGGCGTACAGAAACTGTTGGATGCAGTCCTGGAGTATATGCCTGCGCCTACGGATATCCCGGCTATCCAGGGTGAAGACATGGACGGCAATCCGATCGAGAGACATTCATCGGATGATGAGCCCTTCTCAGCATTGGCATTTAAGATTATGACAGACCCGTTTGTGGGTAAGCTGGCATATTTCCGCGTATATTCCGGTACGATGAACTCCGGGTCATACGTGCTGAATGCGACAAAAGGCAAAAAAGAACGTGTAGGCCGTATCCTGCAGATGCATGCCAACAAGCGAGAAGAGCTGGATAAAGTATATTCCGGTGATATTGCCGCTGCGATCGGGTTTAAGCTCACCACGACTGGGGATACTATCTGTGACGAACAACATCCGGTCATCCTGGAATCCATGGAATTCCCGGAACCTGTTATCGAGCTGGCCATCGAGCCGAAGACAAAAGCAGGCCAGGGCAAATTAGGTGAATCCCTTGCAAAACTTGCAGAGGAAGACCCCACATTCCGTGCCCATACCAATACAGAGACAGGCCAGACGATCATCGCCGGCATGGGCGAGCTGCATCTGGAGATCATCGTGGACAGGCTGCTGCGTGAGTTCAAAGTAGAAGCCAATGTAGGCGCCCCGCAGGTCGCTTACAAGGAGACGATCACAAAACCGGCAGATGTGGAGAGCAAATATGCAAAACAGTCTGGTGGACGTGGACAGTACGGTCATTGTAAAGTCAAATTTGAGCCAATGGATGCAAACGGCGAAGAACTCTACAAGTTTGAATCAACTGTGGTGGGCGGTGCGATCCCGAAAGAATATATACCTGCTGTAGGCGAAGGTATCGAAGAAGCGATGAAAGCCGGTATCTTAGGAGGATATCCGGTAGTCGGCATCCATGCGAATGTGTACGATGGTTCTTACCATGAAGTCGATTCTTCAGAGATGGCGTTCCATATCGCTGGTTCCCTGGCATTCAAGGAAGCGATGCAGAAGTCATCCCCGATCTTACTGGAGCCGATCATGCGTGTGGAAGTCACCACACCGGAAGATTATATGGGGGATGTGATCGGAGATATCAATTCACGCCGGGGCCGTATCGAAGGTATGGATGATATCGGCGGAGGAAAGATGATCAGAGGGTTTGTACCACTGTCAGAAATGTTCGGGTATTCCACAGACCTTCGTTCAAGGACACAGGGGCGTGGTAATTATTCCATGTTCTTTGAGAAATACGAACCAGTTCCGAAGTCTGTACAGGACAAGATCCTGTCAAAAAAAGGTGAATAAAAATTTTCTTGCAAATACCTATATTTTGCAATATAATTAGTAATAGTAAATTTTGGCCCGGAGGGGCGGATTGTTATTTAAGGAGGACATTGAAAAATGGCTAAAGCTAAATTTGAGAGGACGAAACCGCATTGTAATATTGGTACCATTGGACACGTAGACCATGGTAAGACTACACTGACAGCCGCTATCACAAAGACTCTGAATGCGAGACTGGGTACTGGCGAGATCGTAGCATTTGAAAATATCGATAAAGCTCCGGAAGAAAGAGAACGTGGTATCACTATCTCTACAGCACACGTAGAATATGAGACAGAAAACCGTCACTATGCACACGTAGACTGCCCAGGGCATGCTGACTATGTAAAGAACATGATCACTGGTGCTGCTCAGATGGACGGCGCTATCCTGGTCGTAGCTGCTACAGATGGTGTCATGGCTCAGACAAAAGAGCATATCCTCCTGTCACGCCAGGTAGGCGTTCCGTATATCGTTGTATTCATGAACAAGTGTGACATGGTAGACGATGAAGAGCTTCTTGAGCTGGTAGATATGGAAATCCGTGAACTGCTCAGTGAGTATGAATTCCCAGGCGATGATACTCCGATCATCCAGGGTTCTGCCCTGAAAGCACTGGAAGATCCCAACAGCGAGTGGGGCGACAAGATCCTTGAGCTGATGAAAGCTGTAGACGAGTGGGTACCAGATCCTCAGAGGGATACAGACAAGCCATTCATTATGCCTGTAGAGGACGTGTTCTCCATCACAGGACGTGGTACAGTCGCTACTGGTAGGGTAGAGGCTGGTACACTGCATGTGGGCGAGGAAGTTGAGATCGTTGGTATCAAAGAAGAGACAATGAAGACTGTTGTTACTGGTATCGAGATGTTCCGTAAGCTTCTGGATGAGGCACAGGCTGGTGATAACATTGGTGCGCTGCTCCGTGGTATCCAGAGGACAGAGATTGAAAGAGGACAGGTATTAGCACAGCCAGGGACCATCAAATGCCATACAAAATTTACCGCACAGGTATATGTATTGACAAAAGATGAGGGTGGCCGTCATACACCTTTCTTCAATAACTACAGACCGCAGTTCTATTTCAGAACAACAGACGTTACAGGTGTCTGCAATCTGCCAGAGAGCGTAGAGATGTGCATGCCTGGTGATAACGTAGAGATGACGATTGAGTTGATCCATCCGATCGCTATGGATCAGGGTCTGACATTCGCTATCCGTGAGGGTGGACGTACTGTTGGTTCCGGAAGGGTTGCTACTATCATTGAGTGATTATAACTTATTCAGTAAGATCAAGGCTTTCGGGGATTTCTCCGAAAGCCTTTTTACATGGAAAGCTGTGTTGTAGGTTGCTTGTGCTTCTACAATGTAAAGTGTACCCTTTGTCAAGCACAATAAGTTTGTGTATTGGTCAATATTGCCATATTTATATGGATATGCTGTCTAACCGTTGTCTGATGGCTGCCCTGAAGCTGGCTCCTCTATTAATTTCAAAGGATATTCGCCTGTCATGATATAGGTGTAATACTCGTTTGGTGACAGCCTGGCAAGCTGCCATTGGTATCGGTCATTGTTATAGTGATCCATCCAGTCATCAATGACTGCTTTTGCATCAGGGGAATCCCTGCTCCTGGAAAGGTCAACCTCATCTTTCATATGGCCGAAAAAACTCTCCTGTGGTGCATTGTCCCAGCAGTTGCCCCTCCTGGACATGGAATGCCGCAGATGAGCATCCCTGACGATCTGTATGAACTGGCAGCTTGTGTAATGGCATCCCTGGTCGCTGTGGATGAGGGTTTCTTCGCTGAGTGATATCCCATGTTCCCGAACCAGGGAATGCACCGTCTCCAGGACAAAGTCTATCTCAAGCGACTCACTGACCCTATAGGCAAGGATTTGTTTTGTGAAGGCATCCAGGATGGTAGACAGATAGCAGAATGTGCCGTGATATAGAACGTAGGTGATATCTGTCAGGAGGACCTTCCTTGCGCCGTGCGCCTCAAATTCCCTGTTCAGCAGGTTCCCGGCAACATTGCTCGTTTTAAGGGCTTTCACCATCCTGCGGTAAGGGTTGGCTTTCCTGATCGAGCAGAATAGCCCGTATTTGTCCATAAGGCGCCATATCTTCTTCACGTTCATCTGTACGGGCGGGTCGCTGTGGAGCAGGCGCATATAAATGCTCCTTGCCCTTTTCTGGTAGCCGCGGAAGCGGTAAGCTTCCAGCACCAGTGCAAAATCCGCCCTGTCCTTTTCCTCCCGTGCCTGCCTGGCCCCTTCCGCTTTCAGCCAGCTGTAGTACCCTGATCTTGACACCCCGGCAATCTCACAGAGGAGTGAAACACTCAGCTCATTTTCATGCTGGGAAAGGACTTCCTGTATGACTTCAAATCTTACGCCTGCCTTTCCCATAGCTACTTCCCCTGCTTTGGTGAGTTGCCCGCATTCATGATTTTTTTTACAAACTCCATCTCCTGCCGCAGGTAAAGCAGCTCATGTTGCATCAGCTCCACTGCCTGGTCCTTTGGGACTGAAGAATGATCTGTGGAATGGGGCCTGTGTTTCCTGCAGGGCGCATTGCCCTCATGCAGCCCCTCTGGGGGGATGCCGCCTCTTTCCGTATATGATCCTGTATTGCCTGTACGCGCCGCTTTCCGAACACATCAACATCGTACCCCCAGATCCGTAAGGATCCTTGACGGGGACTGGCCTGCCTGGTACCGTTTCCAAAATTCTTTTTTGGATTCCAGCGTAAAACGGATTGTACTTTCAGAAATTCTGTATGTGTAAGGGTTTGCTTGAAAAGCGTCTACCTGCTGTTTGGTAAACTTGCTGCGGTTACGTGTCACTGCGGTTGTCCCTCTCATTTAACTAAACATAAAGTCACTGTCTAATATTTAGGATTCCCACAAATTTACTGTCTATTACTTGGGATTTCCTATGATTTACACAAACTTCGTGTCCAATTTTATGGGTACATTTTATTGCGTGTAGATGTCCGAAAATCGGGTACTACACAAATTCAAAATGTCCTTGACAAGGGGTACAATTTACTGGGCACAAAGCAAGATGGATGTTGGTTAATAAGTGACATATTAAACAAAATTTAGATAAAATTTAAACAAGGCTATTAGTTTATGTAAAATAGTCAAAAATCTAGAGATATTGGTAAAATATCGTGGTTTCGATAAATGTAGCAGTATTTGAGCTGATCTTTGATCAAGTTAGATTTACTTTTTGCACTTATATCGGGTATATTTAAGTTGATCTTGGACTAAGTTGGACTTGTCTTGAACTATACTTGGGCTAAATCTTAGACTAAGATGAAATTTAACAACGAAAACATCAATGATCTTCTATGGGTGGAATTTAAAAATGATAACACTGAAAGAGTTAAGAGAAAATGGAAACAATAAAGAGGAAATAAATGGTCCAACAAAAAATTACGAAAAAAATATTTCTGAATGTAGAGAAACATCTGATAATTTAGAGGACAATAATGATCATTGGATATTGATGATTGTGTGGTTAATTTTGATGCAAGAACATGAGAACGAGAAGCTTTGGAAAAATTTTCAGGAAGATATTAAACATAGTAGCCGTTTCTTCCCTAAAAGTGAATTGTTGGAAAAATGGACAATGTTTCTGTGTATGTAACTGTTGAGTTATGCATGGGTACAGTTTTAGATAGGGCAAGGGAATATAAGAATGATGATTATTTGAAAAATAAAGAAGTGGTTGCGATTTACGAAAAACTGAATGAACTTTTTCCTAATATGAAATTACAATTAGAAGATGTTAAAAGTGATTCAGCAATGAATATAATTTCTCTTGCCTTGGGCGGAGATGTGAGCAAAATGGAAAAACTGTGTCGGAATATTATGGAAACAGAAATAAAGGAAAAACCGTTTTGGGGATTTGGTGAGAAAAATTGTGATGGACCACCTAAAAAAGACGCAATAGCCGGACGTGCTAATTCCGCAGGGATCAGTTTTTTATATGCGGCATCTGACGAAAAATCAGCAATTATGGAGATGCGCCCGCAGATAGGACAGTATTTCAATGTATGTAAGATTGAAATTTGTAGGAATATTTTGCTTTTTGATTTTACATACAACGAATGAACTGAAAGAAGATGAATATACAAAATCAGGTGATCTGTATGTAATATCAAAGGAATTTTCATATCCGAACTATGGTGATCCACAGGACTATATTCCAACTCAGTATCTTTGTGAATATTTAAGACAAAAAGGATTTGACGGAATTAGATATAAAAGCGCAGTATCGCTGGAAAGAATAAATTTGATTATTTTCGATACTGATAGCGCTGATAAGGCATATAAAATTATAGAGTCACGTGTATTTAAAGTTGAGAATATAGATATTGATTTTAAGCAGATAGTTCCTATTGAACCGAATAGATCTTAAGACAAACAGAAAACATGAACTTATTTCAAATATATTAAGGCGCTATTCAAGGTTTATCCAAGACATAGTTAAGAAGGATAAGGGAAATATCTAGGATCATAAGACTCCGGTGGGGCATATTCCGCTAGACCTATCCTGACATCGCGGTAGTGTAAAATAGTTTGTGTCTTTGGTAGAAAATGGCTCCTTTTTGGTAAGGATCCAG
>CANTEW010000057.1 GCA_947652925.1 uncultured Lachnospiraceae bacterium | reverse complement strand
CCGCGGGCTATCAGGGGCAGGAGATCTATGAAAAGGCTGCGGAGATAGAGAATGCAGACACAGAGGTGGAGCTGATCGATAAGAACGGGCACGGCGGCGTTATGGCTCCCCATGCCAATATGTTCCAGTTTATGCCGTATATCATCTTTTCCATCATCTGTTATGTGATCGCTTATATCATGATCGGATTCCGCAAAAAAGACGTGCGCCGCCGTATGGACTGTGCGGCTATGCCTCTGCGTCAGCAGAATGGCCAGCTGATCTTAGGGTATCTGGTCCTGGGGGCGGGGGTCTGGGCGGTCTGTATACTGATGCCCGCCCTATTATATGGAAAGGATCTTCTGGAGGATGAGAACCTGCCCCTGTATATGGCAAATGTCTTTGCGGTGATGCTGGTCTCCCTGGCGGTGGCTTTTACCGTGGGCACGCTGGTCCGCAGTGAAGCGGTGGTCAGCAGTGTGGTCAATGTGATCTCCTTGGGGATGAGCTTTATATGCGGGGTATTCGTCTCTATGGATGTGCTGGGAAAAGGAGTAAAAGCGTTCGCACAGTTCCTGCCTTTCTATTGGTATGAGAATGTGAACCAGATCCTCGCGATGAATGTGGGATTTACCCAGGCACAGCAGTGGGGGATCCTGAAAGGATTGGGTATACAGGTGTTGTTCGCTGTGGCGATCTTCTGCGTGGGGATGGTCTTGGACAGATATGTGACAGAGCGATAGACAGGAGTGTAGATAGGACAAAGGGACGCCACGAGCGGAGGGATGCTCGTTGGCATCCCTTTTTTTGCGATCGTAGTGTATGCATAGATCTATAAAGGATTGAAAAACCGTCAGCCAAGCAGATGCCAGGCTTTTTATAAGCGGTCCAGGATAAACAGGGAACTGCCAACATGTTTGGCCGTACGGGAGCCGTCATGGAGCATCTGTACCACATAGGAGACAAGATATCTTTTATAAACTTAAACATAAACACTTCATATATGCTAAGGTTTATGTTATCTTTGTATAAGATAAAATAAACTGTAGACAAAATATTATATTTATAACTGCCATTCTGATATGCTTGATCTTGCCATTGTCATGCGAAGGCTATCTGTGCATCGTTTTACCATTCTACTGATGGTTCCCGCAGCACAGGAGGCCGCTTTACACGTCTCATGGTGTGGGCAGCTTTCGCACGCAGACGGCATATACTTTATGGTCTGATCCGGCTTTATGGTCATTGCCAGATGTGTTCCGGGATGCCCATTCTGACCCCATTAGTTGCTGGACGGATTTCCACAGTGATATAAATGGCATCCAGATCACTTTCTTACGAGGTGCATAAACAAGGAAAAGGAGGGTCGAGAGAAAACGGAAACGCTGTAAGATACTTGTCGATATTGTTCATGGAGAGGAAAGGGAAGTTTTTGATGGAGAGTGGAAAGAGAAAAAACATAGAGAGGGTCATTGGCCTGGTGATGGTGGTCATGATGCTGGTCACATCAAACAGCGTTGTGATGGCGGCTGAGACTGCCTGGCAGACGGAAAGCGAAAGATCTGTTGAGGACATAGTAAAACAGGATTTTGAGATCAGAGCAACTGGTACAGGCGATGTTTCGATAGATACGGAGATCGGAGATCATCCATTTGTTCAAAAGGATGATCCAGAGGGACCTGTTTCGGAAGAACGGGAGTCGAAAGAGGAACTTCTGGAAAAGGAGGAAATGAAAGAAAATGAAGGGATAGAAAAAGGTTCAGAAAAAGAAGTGAACGTACAGGAAGCTGCAGAGGGAGAGGCAGGAGTACCGTCAGAGATCTCGGTGGAACAGCCACGGGCGTCAGAAGTGTCAGAAAATGACATTTTTGAATATAGGATAGACAGTTCAAACAATACGGCGACGATCACCAAATATTTGGGGGATGAAAGTGCAGCGTTTTTGATCATACCGGGTAAAATTGACGTCTATACCGTTGTTGGGATTGGATATGAGGCTTTTAGGGATCAAACGGCACTTTTGGAAGTGGACTTTCCAGAGAGTCTGGCGACGATCGAAAGGAATGCTTTTTATGGATGCAGCGGTCTGCGATCGGTAGAATTCCCGTCGAGTATGCGGATCATAGGATCGGAAGCTTTTCGTGATTGCAATGCGTTGGCGCAGATCAGCCTGAATGAAGATCTGCAGGAGATCGGGAGTGATGCGTTTGCATCCTGCGGGGAACTGACAGAAGTGCGTTTTCCTGCGAGCTTGGCTGCAGTGGGAAATTCCGGTGCATTTGCATCTTGCGGCAAACTGGAGAAGGTGACCTTTGTCCATGGGATCGAGAAAATACCGGCATACACATGTCGCCAGATGCAAAATTTGAAAACTGTTGCCTTTGAAAATGGTACCGAGGAGAAGTCAAAGATAGCCGTGATCGGAGATTCTGTATTTTACGATTGCACAGCATTGGAGGAGATAAGTTTCCCGGAGAGTCTGGTGACAATTGAAAGAAATGCTTTTTATGGATGTAGTAGTCTCCGATCCGCAGAATTTCCGTCGAGTTTGCGCAATATAGGATCAGGAGCTTTTTGTGACTGCGGTACTCTGGCACAGATCCAGTTGAACGAGGGTTTGGAAGAGTTGGGGGATCTTTGCATCCTGTGGGGAACTGACGGAAGTGCGTTTTCCTGCGAGCTTGGCTACGGTGGGAAGTTCTGGTGCGTTTGTATCCTGCGGCAAGTTGGAGAAAGTGACTTTTTCCTATGGGATAGAAAAAATCCCGTCGTATGCGTGCCGGCAGATGTCGAGCTTAAAGACCATCGTCTACGAAGGCAGAGGGAGCAGTGACTCGAAGGTAACAGCGATCGGGGATCATGCGTTTGCCAATTGTACTGCCCTGCAGGCGTTGACGCTCCCAAAAGCCCTTATAGATATCGGGCAGAACGCATTTAGAGATTGTGTGAGTCTGGTAGCGGTAGAATTTCCCGAGAGCCTTACTGCGATTGAAAACTATGCTTTTTATAATTGCACCTCTTTGTACGAGATCATACTGCCAGAAAGTCTGGAACAGATTGGGAGTTATGTGTTTTCTTCCTGCAGCAATGCAACGATTTTTTACATAGGTAAAAAGGTTTTTGAGATCGGGGCAAATGCTTTTTATGTAGATGACCAGACGGAGACTATGTTGTTTACAGAAAATGATCATGTAAAAAAATATGCGTGGGAAAACGACAGGCGCAACATATCTGCAGCAGAGGAACTGTATAAAGCCGGGGCAAACGTAAAAGCTGGGATTTTTGACAATGGGATGTTTGTCTTTATCGGCACAGGCGCGATGGACGATTGGACGGCGGATACCCAGCCGTGGAAGAGTAAGATGAAGGATATCAGCGGTCTGTATATAGGAAAGGGGATCCGATCCATAGGAAACTATATGTTGGCGGGCAGTTCGCTTACGGATCTGATCCTGGAGGAAGGCGCATTGACGTCCATAGGAAACAGTGCTTTTGATGGGTGCAACAATCTAACTTACATAGAATTTGGCGAAGGGATCACGCGGATCGGCGCCCATGCATTTCGGGCGACGGGCGCATCTTCGGTATCCACGGTGGTGCTGACCCAGAATGTCCTAGCGCAGACCTATGATTGGGCAGGGGACAACCGCCGTCTGGAGGAAACGGCGGAAGTTTACAAATTGAATAAGTATGTGGCTGCTTATGTGTCGGGCAAGGTTTTGACCATCCGAGGACACGGGATGCTCCCGGATTACAGTAGCGGCAATATGCCCTGGAAAGATTGGGATTTCACTTCGGTCAGCATTTTGAAAGGGATACGGAGGATTGGGGACAACAGCTTCTATGGTTTGGAGTCTATCCAGTCGGTGAGGGTTCCGGATGGACTGGAGAGTATTGGAGATCATGCGTTCTATAATTGTAAAGCTATAACAGAGATGATCCTGCCCAAAAGTGTGGACAGCCTGGGGCAGCAGGTATTTTTTAACTGTGAGTCGCTGGTTTCCGTCAATCTTGGAGATACTGGCGTTGGAACAGTACCTTACAGTGCATTTGAAAATTGTCTGGCATTGCGGGTGGTACGGCTTCCGGACAGCGCAGAGCGGGTGGAGGACAGCGCGTTCAAGAATTGTATGCAGCTTAACAGCCTGACCTTACCGGAAGGCGTGAGTCACCTGGGAAGGGAAGCGTTTTATGGCTGTGAGAGGCTTACTAGCGTGTTGATCCCCAGAAGTTTGAGTTCTGTGGAGAGTACAAATGAGGGGGGACCGTTTGCGGGATCCGGACTTACATCTGCGTCATTTGCGGCGCGGACAAGAGAGGTTTTGTCCAGCTTGTTTTGGGGATGCGGCGGTCTGCAGACAGTAAAGCTTCCAGGAACTGTCTCGGAGATCGGGACATACGCGTTCTATGGCTGCATGTCTCTGACAAAGATACAATTTCCCAAGCTGCTCTATTCCATAGGGGATCATGCATTCTATGGCTGCAAAGGTTTGGAGGATATCCAATGGCCGGAGGATCTGCAGGAGATAGGGGATCATGCATTTTATGAATGCACCAGCATAAAAGAATTGCCATATCTGGCGTATCTGGAGAACATCGGCAGCTATGCGTTTTATGGCTGTGAGGATCTCGCCAAAGTAGAGTTTGGAGAGAACATTACGCAGATCCAGGAGGGGAGTTTTTACAAAAACAACTTGAAGACGGTGCATCTGTCCTATAAAGTCGGAGCGATCGGAAGCAAGGCATTTGCGGAGAATCATAACCTTACGCTGCTGACCATACCGGCATATACACAGACCATTGCGGAGGATATCCTGGAAGACGGTGCATCGTTTATCACCATTGGAGGCAGCGCAGATAGCGAGGCAGAGAAATTTGCTCAGGATCGGGGCTATATGTTCCGGACACAAGAAGGCATTTCTGCGCAGCAGGCAGAACTCTCCAAAGCGAACCTTACCCTTGCGGTAGATCAAGAAGCCACGATCCGTTTGTCCCTTGCACCGGCCTGGGTCACCGATAAGATCACATGGGAGAGCGATAACGAAACGGTCGCCTCTGTTGTGGAGGACGGTAGCGATCCATCCCAGGCGGTGATCAGGGCTAGAGGCGCAGGCAAGGCCAAGATACAGGTAAAAATAGGAATGCTCATGGCAGTCTGTGAAGTGGGAGTGGGAAATTATGTCACTGATGTCACTCTGGACCAGACGTATATCCGTATGACAGCCGTAGGGGATCGAGTGGATATGAGAGCCGATATTACGCCTACGGATGCAGAGGATGCCAACCTGGTATGGAAAACTTCGGATAAAAATATCGCGGTTGTGGAAGTAAAGAAAGATGCGGATGGAAACGAAGATCCGTCAGAGGCCGTGGTGGCTGCAGTAGGAAACGGCGTCGCGCGGATCACGGTATCCACAATGAACGGCGCAGTCAAGAGACATTGTTTTGTTCATGTAAATGCAGCGATCCCGGTGGAAGATGTCCATATTTCAGAAAAAGAGCTACTGCTTACCAGATTGGGAAAGAGCAGGCGATTAAGCGCAGTCGTCTTGCCGGAAAGTGCCTCCAACCAGAAAGTACAGTGGTCGTCCTCCAATGAGGCGGTGGCGATGGTTGACCAGCAGGGGCGCGTGACGCCGTCTGCGGAAGGTATGGCAGAAATAACCGTGATGACAGAGGATGGAGGCAAGACGGCTTCCTGCGTGGTAACGGTCAGATTTGTCCAGGTGCCAGTGACGGGAGTATCGTTGAATGAGACGGCGGTGACATTGGAAAAGATCGGGACTTCGGCACAGCTCACTGCCCAAGTTCAGCCGAGTAGTGCGGATATCCAAGATGTCCAGTGGCTCAGCGCAGATGAAAAGGTTGCCTCTGTGGATATGACTGGAAAGGTAACTGCAAACGGAGGCGGGGCCACTGTCATAACGGCCAGGACAAGGGATGGGGGATTCGAGGAAAGTTGTCAGATTACTGTGAAGAGTCTGATCGCAACGATCTTTTTGGATCGGACCAGGTTGCAGATCAGGAGAGAAGAAGCTGCGCAGTTGACTGCTCAGGTTGCGCCTTACAGCACAGCCGTTGAGTGGTATTCTACCAATACAAAGATCGCAAAGGTTGATAAAACCGGTCTGGTGACTGGAGTGTCAGAAGGGTTGACTACGGTTAAATGCCGTGCGGTAGACGGAACGAATATTACGGCAGTCTGCTGGGTGGCTGTAGGCGAAGATCAGCAGATACCTGGGGAGAAAGAACAGAAAGTGACCGGCGTAACGCTGAACAAAACGACAGCCCGTCTGGAGGCAGCTGGCAGGATCACCCTGAAAGCGATGGTCACACCATCGAATGCGGCTGACAAGAAATTGAAATGGACTTCTAATAATGAGCAGGTGGCCGTGGTTTCTCAAAAAGGGGTGGTAACGACAAAGAAACCCGGCAAAGCGGTGATCACGGTGCAGTCGGTAATGGTTCCGGATCAGAAAAGTACTTGTACCATAACCGTTACAAAGCCAAAAGTAGCCAAGGTGCGGATCACTTCAGTTAAGGCTGGAAAAAGGCAGCTGAAAGTAAAGTGGAAGAAAGTGACAGCCGCAGGTTATCAGGTCCAGTATTCCAGAAAGAAGAACTTTTCCTCTAAAAGGATCCTTACAGTAAGTGGAAGAAAAAAGGCGCAAAAAAAGATCACAAAGTTAAGATCTGGTCGGAGATATTACGTACGGGTACGGGCGTACAAAATGATCAATGGTCAGAAATATTATGGAAAATGGAGTACAGTAAAAAATAAGAAAGTAAAATAGGAGGTGGGAGAGAATGAAAAAAAGGATTCTATCCATGGTCCTTGCCAGTGTGCTTGCCTTTGGAAGCGGGGTGGCAGACGGGGCGACGGTCTATGCCGCTGCCGGTCCCAGCGAGGCAGATGTGGGACAAATGGAGTCGGAAAATGAGGCGGAGCAGACGGCTGCCGGGGATGATGTAGATGTATACGATGAGGAGAAAGTCCTCGAAGATGTTACGATCCCGGGTTTGGATGTACCATATGAAACCATAGAATGGGGCGGCTCCGCCTCGGAGGATCTGCCCAGAGCGGCAGCGTCCGCCAGGGATCACGAGATCATCCTGGTGTTGGATGTGTCAGGCAGTATGAGCGGAATACCCATGACGCAGTTAAAGAAAGCCTGCTACAATTTTGTGGACGATATCCTGGAGGAAGATCCTGCGGCGGGTATCGGCATTGTTACTTTTGAAAGCGGCGTCAGAACTTACACATTTGGAGATGACTATTTTACCAGCAGCCGGAACCAGCTGCGAAGCGTGATCAAAAGCCTGAGTGCCCTTGGCGGGACGGCGATGGATGCTGGCCTGAGCAAGGCCGATGAGATCATGGAGAACTATGGAATGGCCGGTAATAAGTTCATTATCCAGATGGCGGACGGAGAACCCAATTCAGGTCCCACCTACTTTGGATCCGACGCCAGATACAGCGGCGGTCCTTACATCGGTCCTGACGGCAGCGAGTTTGAATATGGTTCCGATGGGTATTGCAGTGCGATTTATAACACGTTTAGCAGCATTGAGAGATATTATCGTATTTTTTCATTGGGTTTTTTCCATTCCTTGAGCGGAACATCCAAGCAGTTTGCGGCGATGTTTATGAATGATATCCAAAACACTGGTTATTTTGAGGTTGAGGACGCCAGCAGGCTCACGTTTTCCTTTGAAAATATCGCGGAAAATATCAATTCAGACAAGATCGCTTTTAATAAGAGTTCCCTTGTCATGCCAAAGGGAGAAAAGGAAAAACTGGATGTACTTTTTTCAGCATCCTATACGTCCACGGATAAGAGCGTAACATGGATCAGTAGCGATCCGGCAGTCGCAGAAGTGGACGGGGAAGGCTGGGTCAGCGCGATGGGCATAGGAAAATGTGAGATCACTGCGGAGGCTGGAGGCTATAAGATCGTCTGCCCGGTGACGGTGGCAAAGGCCAAGTTGACGGAGCAGATCAGCATAACCGTGGAGCAAAATGAGAACCCTCAGTCCGATGAAAATAAAAACGTTGCGTCGGCGGGGGCCGTGATCACATACGACGGCGAAGAATTTAAGACAGATGCAAAAGGCAAGGTCAGGATCCCGAACATCACCGAAGGGGAGATCACCATCAGCAAACCGGATTTTGTGACCAGGACGATCCCAGCCAGTTTTGTAAAAGACGGAAAAACGTTTGTACTCCAGAAAGTGTCGGAAAACCCGATCATTAACGCGGTGTGGGTAGACAGCACAGACGTTCTCGCCGAGAGGTATGAGATAGATCATAACAGCATGGAAAACAAAGTGTTTTCGGCAGATATGACCTGGAGCGAAAGTGGAAGAAAGAGGCTGCAGCTGGCACAGGAGACAATTTATGTGGACTTTACAGAAAACACACTGTCGGTGGTTTTGTTCCATGAGGGATTTGATGTGACGGACGATATTTACATTATCGCAGAAGACAATGCAGGCCATGTGACCAAGCAAAAACTGCAATTGGAAGGACCAGCAGATTTTTTAGACGGGTTCGAATTCTCTCTTGGAGATAAGATCCAGATGACCCTGCCCGATGATATCCCGCTTATAGGCGGCTCCAAGGTCGGGCTTGATCTGGAAGTGAAAAATAAGAAAGGAGAAACAGAGAAAAACGGGGTTGTGCCCATATCCATATCGGTCAAAAAACGGAAAGTGAAAGCCGCGATCGGTATAGATGTAAAAAAGATACAATCCAAGACGACGACAACAACAGATCACAAGACAGGAAAGACGGAGACGGAAACGGAAAAATATGTCACGGACTTTATACAAGAAGTAAAAAATATCAAGAAATTGAGAAAAACGATGGCCAGTTCGGCGAGAGCAAAGGTGAAAGATCTTAAGAAAAAATGGGAGGATGGCCTGACAAAAACAAAGGGAAGCTTCGGCGTGGATGCCCAACTTACCGTTACAGGATACATAGAAGCCTATATTGATAAAAATGGCCATATGCAGATCACCGAAAGCGGGATCGTAGTTCTTGGTTCTGCAGATGCAAAATGGAGTGGAAATCATCTGGTGCCTGTGTGGGTCTTTACTGTTCCAGTATATTGGGAAGCGGCCGTTTCCGGAGAGGTCGAAGCGGCTTTCGATATGTATTACAGCGGAAAAGATCAAAAATATACTCCAGGCGGAAGCATTTCTGGCAAAGTGGAAGGAAAAGTCGGGGGCGGTGTGGGCAACACAAACATTGTTACAGCCGGGGGTGGCGGGAAGCTTACCTTTGCCCCGAGCGCGGAATTCTATTCGGATAGGAAGGATCACTTTGCCCTGACCATCACCATCAATTTTTATTTTAAAGTGACAGCGCTTAAAATTTATGAAAACACATGGGAACCAGATTGGGCGAAAGCAAGCTGGAGCTTTGATAATGGCGCAAGATCCGATAAGGCGGGAGGTCGATCCAGCGATCTGACTGAGGAAGGTCTACCGACAGATATGTACGATGCATCGGCTTATTCACTGGCGGATCTGGATTATATCTTGGAACCGGCGGATCTATCCTTTGATGTATACGCATCGGGAAGAAACGCCTATGTGGTATTGCAGAATGCGTCGAGCAGGATCGATCCTCAAAGTACGGTGACAGATCTGAAAGACGTACAGGTGAAAGCGGCCATACTCGACAGTACAGGAAAATTCCAGAAAGCATCGGTACTCAACATCAATACGGATGTACTCGCCGCTTTGCCGGTTGTATTCGGAAACGGCGATAATGTAACGGCGGCCTGGGTGGAAAATACCGGTGCAGACTGGTTCTTGACAAACGGCGACAATACCATTTATACCAGCACGTTGCTGGATGGAGCCAGCTGGAGCCAGCCGCAGGCGTTTGTGGACGATCTTGCTGCAGTTACTTCTCTGGACGGAGATATGGACGAACAGGGCCAGACCTATCTGGCATATTCTGTGGATCAGGATAAAAATCTGGAAACATCTGCAGATCAGGAAGTATTTGTAAGCAAGGGGTGGGTCACATCCAGAGAGTTTGATAGTGATCTGCAACAGTCGGGATCGAGCGGCTCAGACATAGGCGGCGAGCAGGATACAGTCAGCGGTGCAGATGCAGACAACGGATCATTGATGCTCGAAGCGGGGATCACCGATCGGCAGGATATAGAAAATGAAAACATGATGAATGAACAGGCAGCAGTGGATCATGTTGATATCAGTACCCAGCAGGTGACAGCCAACGATACGTGCGATTCATATGTGCAGTTTGCAGACCATACACTTTATTGGGTACGCAATGGAAACGTGTTTTACACTGATCCCACAGTGATCGAAGAGCAGGCGGTTTTGGCGGATGGGCAGGAACTTTTGTTCCAGACATATTCGATCGTTGGGCAGGGAGAGAATAAAGTTGTGCTGTTCTCCGTAAAAGATGAACTAAAAAGCAGCGTCAAAGGAGTTTTTTATCAGAGCGGTGTCAATGCCTGGGGGAATCCGATAGCATTGACCGATTCGGAAAGACCTGTGGACATTCCTGCATTTTCTGCCATACGGACAAACAAAAATACCATAGAGTTGCTGTGTAGTCAAACGAAAGTCATAGGTAGCCTGATCGATGGAAACAGCTCTCCCTATCATGATCTGTACGGACAAACGGATCTGGAATTGATGCAGTACAACAAAAGATGTGAAACAAGTGTGGAAGACAGCTATTATGAGAAGGAAAAGATCGCAGCAGACGGAGCGCTCCCGGTTACCTTATCTGTGACCAACAACGATATAGAACCTATCAGCGGTGTCGCTGTAAAAGTAACCGATGGGACCAACCTGATTCAGGAAGTGGATGTGGCAGTCCAGGTACTTTCTGGATGTACAGAAAACATCACATTCAACTGTGAGACGCGGGAAGAATACATCGGCAGTTCTCTGTACCTGCAATGTGCGCCTCTGGAAAACAGGGATCATGTGGCGTCTACAGCGGAGACTATTATCAGTCTGGATCATGAAAATATTGCACAGGAAAATCTGAAGTGGTCGTATATTTCCAAAGACAAGGTGTCCATCACAGCCGATGTGAAGAACTTAGGCTTCACCAGGGCAGAGCAGGTGAGCGCGTCCCTGCACAAGGATACGCCGGAGAGTGGAGCTTTGGAAACGATCTCCCTGGGTGCGATCGATAGTATGGATACTGCAGAAGTTTCTTTTGAAGTTCCGTATAAAGAAGACGCTGTATATTATATAGCACTTGCCGTTCCGGAAAATGACCAGAATGAAGCGGACAATACGGACTTCGTAGTTTTGAAAGCCCAGGAGAATAACACCGGACGGACTTTGACCGCCCTATCGGTTTTACTAAAGAAGAGATCCTATACGGTGGGAGAGACCCTTGATTTAAGTGGCCTTTCGGTAGAAGGCGTGTACTCCGATGGGACAAGATCTGATGTAAAAGGGGAGGCAGTGATCGATACATCCAAAGTGAAAATGAGCAGAGCTGGTACGTATACCATCACGATAGGCTACGGAGGCAGATCGGTAACTGTACAAGTGAAGGTATCGGATACCATAAAGAAAGGTTCAAAAGTCACAGTGAACAAATTATATTATACAGTGACTGCGTCGAGCGGCAAAAACAAAACGGTGATGCTCACAGGATGCAAAGACAAAAGAACCAGGAAAACGCTTACGGTTCCGGCTCAGATCACCGTTTCCAAGACAAAATATAATGTGACAGCGGTGCAGGCCAAAGCATTCTCAGGGTGCAAAAAACTCACTCGGGTGACCATCGGCAAAAAAGTCACCACAATTGGAAGTCTGTCATTTGCAAACTGCAAAAAGTTAAAACGTGTAAAATGCGGCGCAGCGTTAAAGCAGATCAGACCCAAGGCATTTTCCGGCTGTAAGAAACTTAGCAAGATAACAATAAGATCAAAGAAATTGACTAAGGTAGGCAAAAACGCGTGCAAAGGCATAGCAACTAAAGCAGAGATCCGTGTCCCTGCTCCTAGATTAAAAGTTTACCGAAGACTTTTTTCAAAGAAAACTGTCGGCTATAAGAAAGGCTGGAAGATCAGGAAATAATGTATGATACAAAGCAGATATGTTTCTTTGTTGACAGCATGGATCCTATAGCAGTATTCCGGCTTTGATATTTTTATTAAAAAAGAGATCATTCCATGGATGAGTTGCGTGTCAAGGTTCTTTGTACAATTTTTCATCTGGGATCTACTCGGTCTATTTGATAGGTTTGTTGAGACTCATGACATTGATGATCGCGGCGGCATCTAGTACATCGATCATTAAATATCTCACAGTTTCACTTGTCTATTTTTCCGATAGCACATGGCAAAGATCCTCAATGTACCCCGGTACACCTCCGGTTTTTGCCATGAACTCTCGAAAAAATATCCTGCGCCAAACTATGAGTTATTTTGTGTTCGATACACTAGATATCGCGGATCTGTAGAGAACAGGGGCATAAATAAGGAAAAACTATGGGGTATCTGAGTCAAAACCGGAATGATCTTGGTATTTGTTCTATAACTTTTTGCTCTATTGATAGAATTCTTAAGGTTTTCAAACACGCTCTAAGGATATGTAAGGAAATATACCGATATTTCATATCTGCCCCGAAATGGCAACAGGGCTTGAAAAAAACCATTTATGTAGTTATAATAGATTGAATATTGAAAATAGGAGAATGATGATAATGGAAAAAACAATGGACAAGATCGTAGCCCTTGCCAAATCCCGTGGGTTCGTATACCCGGGTTCTGAGATCTACGGCGGGTTGGCCAATACATGGGACTATGGCAACCTGGGCGTGGAATTGAAGAACAATGTAAAACGCGCATGGTGGCAGAAATTTGTACAGGAGTCCCCGTACAATGTAGGCGTAGACTGTGCGATCCTCATGAACCCGCAGACATGGGTGGCGTCCGGCCATCTGGGCGGATTTTCCGATCCGCTGATGGACTGTAAAGAGTGCCATGAACGGTTCCGTGCAGATAAGATGATCGAAGATTTCTGTGGAGAAAAGGGCATTGCCCTTGAGGGGACTGTGGATGCCTGGTCCCAGGAGAAGATGGCTTCTTTTATCCAGGAACACCAGATCCCCTGCCCGACCTGCGGAGCGCATGACTTTACAGACATCCGCCAGTTCAATCTGATGTTCAAGACCTTCCAAGGCGTTACAGAAGATGCGAAGAACACAGTGTATCTGAGGCCGGAGACAGCCCAGGGCATCTTCGTGAATTTCAAGAACGTCCAGAGGACATCCAGGAAGAAGATCCCCTTCGGCATCTGCCAGATCGGAAAATCTTTCAGGAATGAGATCACACCGGGGAACTTTACCTTCCGCACCAGAGAATTTGAGCAGATGGAGCTGGAGTTCTTCTGTGAGCCGGATACAGACCTTGAGTGGTTTGCCTATTGGAAGAAATTCTGTCTGGACTGGCTCAGTTCACTGGGTCTGAAAGAAGACGAAGTGCGTTACCGCGACCATGAACCGGAGGAATTGTCCTTCTACAGCAAAGCCACCACGGATGTGGAATTTCTGTTCCCATTTGGCTGGGGGGAACTCTGGGGGATCGCAGACAGGACAGACTATGACCTGACACAGCATCAGAATGTATCCGGGCAGGATATGAGTTATTTTGACGATGAGAAGAAGGAAAAATATATCCCTTATGTGATCGAGCCGTCGTTGGGAGCGGACCGGATGGTCCTGGCTTTCCTGTGCAGCGCGTACGACGAAGAAGTGCTGGATGGAGAAAAGGGGGATGTGCGTACAGTCCTCCATTTCCACCCGGCTCTCGCGCCTGTGAAGATCGGGGTGCTGCCTCTGTCCAAGAAACTGGCAGAGGGTGCGGAGAAGATCTATCATCAGCTTTCTAAGACCTATAACTGCGAATACGACGACCGGGGAAATATCGGAAAACGTTACCGCAGGCAGGATGAGATCGGGACGCCTTTCTGCGTGACCTTTGACTTTGAGTCGGAAGAAGACGGGGCAGTGACCGTCCGTGACCGGGACAGTATGGAGCAGGAGCGGGTGAAGATCGAAGACCTGGAAGCTTATTTTGCAGAAAAATTTAAATTTTAGTCTATAGGAGAAAAGACCATGAGAGGAAATGTTATCGTAGGACAGTCAGGCGGCCCCACGGCGGCGATCAATTCCAGCCTGGCAGGTGTTTACCGTACGGCAAAGGACAGGGGCGCGAAGAAAGTATATGGTATGTTATACGGGATCCAGGGGCTGATCCAGGAACGTTATGTGGATCTTTCTGAGCATATCACCACAGAGCTGGATGCGGAACTCTTGAAAAGGACGCCGGCGGCGTATCTGGGTTCCTGCCGGTATAAACTGCCGGAGATCCATGAGGATACGGAAATGTATGACCGTATTTTTGAGATCTTATGTAAATTGGATATCGAGGCCTTTATCTATATCGGCGGGAATGATTCCATGGACACGATCAAAAAGCTTTCAGATTACGCTATTGTAAAAGGTCATTCCTGCCGGTTCATCGGATGCCCGAAGACCATCGACAACGACCTTGCCCTGACCGACCACACACCGGGATACGGCAGCGCGGCAAAATATATCGGCACCTCCGTCAAAGAGATCATCCGGGACAGTCTTTCTCAGGGATACACATCGAAAGGGCAGGTCACCATCGTGGAGATCATGGGCAGGAATGCAGGCTGGCTCACAGGCGCTGCAGCCCTGGCAAAGGGGGAGGACTGCGCAGGGCCGGATCTGATCTATCTGCCGGAATTGCCTTTTGACATCGATCGATTCCTGGAGAAGATCAGGGAGCTGCTGGATAAGAAGACTTCTGTGATCGTGGCTGTCTCCGAGGGGATCCGCACGGCGGACGGGACCTATGTATGTGAATCAGGGACCGCCACGGAATTCGTGGATGCCTTTGGCCACAAACAATTGACGGGGACAGCGGCCTATCTGTGCAATGTGATCGCAGGGGAGATCGGATGCAAGACAAGGGCGATCGAGCTGAGCACACTCCAGCGTGCAGCTTCTCATCTGTCGTCCAGGATCGACATACTGGAGGCATTCCAGGTGGGCGGCGCCGCTGTCAAAGCAGCAGACGAGGGCGACACAGGAAAAATGGTGGTGCTGGAACGTGTGTCCGATGATCCCTATCAATGTGGGACAGAAGTAAAGGATGTACACAAGATCGCAAACGATGAGAAATTAGTACCCAGGGAGTGGATCAATACAGACGGCACGTATGTGACAGATGAATTTATATCGTATGTAAAACCGCTCATACAGGGCAGTGTCTCACCGATCATGGTGGACGGTATCCCCAGACATTTATATAAACCCAGTTCCATGCTGTAAAAACAAGCCTTGACGGATGGAAAAAATAACTATAAAATAGAATATATGTTATAAAGAAAACTTAGGAGGATTGAAGAATGGCAAAATGGGTTTATTTATTCAAAGAAGGCAATGCCGATATGCGCAACCTGCTTGGTGGAAAAGGTGCCAACCTGGCTGAGATGACCAATCTGGGTCTGCCTATCCCCCAGGGATTTACCGTGACCACAGAAGCCTGCACGGATTATTATAAGAGTGGAAAACAGATCACAGGTGAGATCGAGTCCCAGATCTTTGATGCCCTGGCTGAGCTGGAGAAGATGCAGGGCAAGAGATTTGGCGATACAGAAGATCCCCTTCTGGTATCCGTGCGTTCTGGCGCAAGAGCCTCCATGCCAGGTATGATGGATACCATCCTGAACTTAGGCTTGAATGATGTGGCGGTAGAAGGATTTGCGAAGAAGACAGGAAACCCAAGATTTGCATATGATTCCTACAGAAGATTTATCCAGATGTATTCAGATGTGGTCATGGAGATCCCAAAATCCCATTTTGAGAGGATCCTGGACGAAGAGAAAGAAGCCAGGAACGCCAAATTCGACACAGACCTGACCGCAGACGATTTAAAAGAGATCATCGTTAAATTCAAAGCGATCTATAAAGAAGCCCAAGGCGTGGAATTCCCGCAGGAACCCAAAGAACAGCTGATGGGCGCTGTAAAAGCTGTATTCCGTTCCTGGGACAACCCCCGTGCGATCGTATACCGCCGTATGAACGATATCCCTGGTGACTGGGGTACGGCTGTAAACGTACAGGCGATGGTATTCGGGAACATGGGCGATACCTCCGGTACAGGCGTAGCCTTCACACGGAATCCATCTACCGGGGATAAAGGGATCTACGGTGAATATCTGATCAATGCCCAGGGTGAGGACGTGGTAGCCGGCGTGCGCACACCGCAGCCGATCACCAGGCTGGAACAGGATCTGCCGGAGTGCTACAAAGAATTCATGGCGATCGCCCAGAAACTGGAAGGCCATTACCGCGATATGCAGGACATGGAATTCACCATCCAGGAAGGCAAGCTGTACTTCCTGCAGACACGTAACGGCAAGAGGACAGCGCAGGCAGCCCTGCAGATCGCCTGCGACCTGGTAGACGAGGGTAAGATCACAGAAGAAGAAGCAGTGACAAGGATCGAGGCAAAGTCCTTAGACCAGCTCCTGCACCCCACATTCGATACGGCGGCATTGAAAGCTGGAGAAGTGATCGGGGAAGCTCTTCCCGCATCTCCTGGCGCAGCAGCCGGAAAAGTATACTTTACAGCGGAAGAAGCAAAAGCAGCGCATGAAGCAGGCGAGCGCGTGATCCTGGCGCGTCTGGAGACATCTCCGGAAGATATCGAAGGTATGCACGCAGCTGAGGGTATCCTGACAGTGCGCGGCGGCATGACCTCCCATGCAGCAGTGGTCGCACGCGGTATGGGTACGGCATGTGTATCCGGATGCGGCGATATCACCATGCATGAAGAAGAAAAATACTTTGAACTGGGCGGCCGTACTGTGAAAGAAGGCGACTACATCTCTCTGGACGGCTCCACAGGTAAGATCTATCTGGGCGATATCCGTACAGTTGAAGCATCCATCGGCGGAAACTTTGGCCGGATCATGGAGTGGGCTGACAAATTCCGTACATTGAAAGTACGCACAAATGCAGACACACCAGCTGATACAGCCAATGCAGTGAAATTAGGGGCAGAAGGCATCGGACTGTGTCGTACAGAGCATATGTTCTTCGAGCCGGACAGGATCCCCAAGATCCGCAAGATGATCTTATCCGATACACAGGAAGCACGCGAGGCAGCTTTAAACGAGCTGATCCCGTTCCAGAAAGCAGACTTCAAGGCAATGTATGAAGCTCTGGAAGGCAGGCCCATGACCGTGCGTTACCTGGATCCGCCGCTCCATGAGTTCGTGCCCACAGACCCGCAGGATATCGCCGATCTGGCAAAAGATATGGGACTGACCGCAGAAGATGTAAAGACAAGATGCGACGAACTCCATGAATTCAACCCCATGATGGGACACAGGGGATGCCGTCTGGCTGTGACTTATCCGGAGATCGCGAAGATGCAGACAAGGGCAGTCATGGAAGCAGCTATCGAAGTGAGCCAGGAAAAAGGTTATGACATCGTACCTGAGATCATGATCCCGCTTGTTGGCGAGAAAAAAGAGCTGAAATTCGTGAAAGACATCGTTGTTGAGACAGCTGAAAAAGTAAAAGAAGAGAAAGGATCTGACATCAAGTATCATATCGGTACGATGATCGAGATCCCCAGGGCGGCTCTGCTGGCAAATGAAGTAGCAGAGGAAGCGGAATTCTTCTCCTTCGGTACGAACGACCTGACTCAGATGACCTTTGGCTTCTCCCGTGACGACGCAGGTAAATTCCTGGATTCTTACTATAAGAGCAAGATTTATGAGTCCGATCCATTTGCAAGGCTGGATACGAACGGCGTAGGCCAGTTGGTACAGATGGCAGCAGAAAAAGGGCGTTCCGTGCGTTCTGACCTGAAATTGGGCATTTGCGGGGAACATGGAGGCGATCCTTCATCCATAGGATTCTGCCATAAAGTTGGTCTGGACTATGTGTCCTGTTCACCGTTCCGCGTACCTATCGCTCGTTTGGCGGCGGCGCAGGCGGCTATATCACAAAGATAGGCGAAAACCATTCTGGACTTTTACCATAAGT
>CANTEW010000056.1 GCA_947652925.1 uncultured Lachnospiraceae bacterium | reverse complement strand
CCCCACAGTCTTCCAGTTAGATTAAAGAGAACACCCCCTGTCACAGATTCCCAACCTAGTTACCACCAATACTACAAATATCCAGTCAATGTCCCGCCGCCACACGCACATCAGCACACCTCCAAAAAGCCTTTACTGGATCTGATATTTTATGTATAATAAAGAAAAGGATAATCAAGCACATACGCAATGAGGGGAAATGAGCATGTTCAAGAGATACAAAATGCTGATCGTAGACGACCACGATATAGACAGGGAGATCTTGAGGGAGATCTTTGAAAATGATTTTGACATACTGGAGGCGGCAGATGGGAAAGAGGGTATCGACCTGATCAAACAATATGAAAAAGAGATCAACATCGTCCTTCTGGACATCCACATGCCCGTAGCCTCAGGCATAGACGTGCTGGAGTTCCGCCGCACAGACCCTGTGTTCAACAACATCCCGGTCGTCGTGATCACCATCAATGATGATACCAAGAGCCAGATGGAGACATTCCGGTTAGGGGCCACGGATTTTATCACAAAACCCTTTGTAGAGGAGATCATCCGATACCGGATCAACAACGTCCTCTCCACACATCAGATAGAGAAGGTGGTCCGGGAGCGGGAAAAACTCCGGGTGAAAACGACGCTGGACCTTATGACAGGGATCTACAATAAAGTGACCATAGAACACATGATCTCTAACCTTTTGGAGATCAATGAGGTCCTCTGTGCGATGCTGATCATCGATATCGACGATTTCAAACAAGTCAACGATATCCATGGACATCTGGTGGGCGACCGCATCATCTGTACCGTAGCGGATCATATCTCCAACTATTTCAGGAAGACAGACATCGTGGGACGGATCGGAGGGGATGAATTCCTGGTCTTCATGCGGAACCTGCCTTCCAAAGATTTCGCCCGGCAAAAAGCAGGCGACCTTGCTGATATGTTCAAATATTCGCCGGAGATCACAGCCCCCGCCAATGTATCCATCAGCATCGGCATGGCGATCGCAGACCCCTGCCCCTGTTCTTACGAAACGCTGTTCAAACAGGCAGACAAAGCGCTCTATCATGCAAAACGGGGCGGGAAAGCCCAGTATGCCGAATACGGAGTAGAAAAAACACACAACCGCCTGGACAAGAACAAGATCTTAGCCTCCCTCCTTTTGAGTACAAGCCGTACTGTGCGCAGCCTGATCAAAAAGGTCAATGAGGACACCCAGCTCCTCACCATATTTTCCCCTGGAGAAGCCCAGTATTTCAAGAAAGAATTTACCGGAAAGATCCGCTTTTTCTATATAGATATCTCCTCAGGACCTGACAACGGGGATGCCTTGCTAGAGCAGGCGCTGGCGATCGACTGGCTGCAGGAGACTCTCTTTATCGCCATCTGCCAGGAAGGGAACATGGGGCAATACGCCGCAGCCATAAAACAGGGGGCTGTGGATATCTTCCCAGCCCCCATCGATATATCTTTTGCAAAACGCAGGATCAAAGAATTATATTAGTCCGCCATCCTCTGGATGGTCCTCCACAGGCTGGGGAGACATATCATCCCCAGTCTCTTCTTTGTCTCTCCTATACTCTTTACGGTTCAGGATCTCGTAGATACACGGCACCACATACAGGGTCAGCAGAGTACCATACAGCAGTCCTCCAATCGTGACGATCGCCATCGGCTGCACCATATCCGCACCCATGCCCATCCCCACCGCCATGGTAGAGAGCCCCAGGATCGTGGTCAGCGCCGTCATGATGACGGGACGCAGCCTGGATCTTCCGGCCTGGACGATGGCCTCTCTTTTCTCCATCCCATCCATACGGAGCTGGTTCATATAGTCTACCAGCACGATCCCATTATTCACAATGATCCCCGCCAGCATGACAAATCCGATCATCGCGATCACACTGATCTCATTCCCGGTCACATACAGGGCAAAAAAGCCTCCCGTAAATGCCAGCGGGATAGTGAACATAACAATGAACGGGGACAGTAGGGACTGGAACTGGGCCACCATGATCAGATACATGAAGACCACCGCCAGGATCAGCATCAGGACCAGCTGCCCCATAGCATCCTGTATCGTCTCATTCTCCCCCTGCATCTTTAAAGTATATCCCTTGGGCAGGGAAAATCCTTCCAATGCATCTTCCACATCTGCGCTCACCAGCCCGATATTATAACCCGTGTCCAGCTCCGCCGTCACCGACATATACCGGGCCTGGGCGTCCCTTCTGATAGACTGAGGGGTCATCGCCTCCTGAAAAGCCGCGATCTCCCTGAGATATACATGTTTCTCTTCTCCCTGGCTGTCCGTATAGTCCAGCCGCATCTGTTCCAGATCTTCTCTGGTCAGATCCTCATCTGTATCTGCCTTTACATAAACATCGTAATCCTTATCTTCCGTGGCCAGCGTTGTAGCGGAAGACGCCTCCACCAGATGTTCCTGGATCTTCTGGAAAACCTGCGCCACTGTCAGGCCGTGCCCCATCGCCTTCCCTTTGTCCACTACCACACGCAGTTCCTGGTCTGCTTCCTCCATCCCGTCAGAGACATTGACCACACCGGGGACCTTCTCTATGATAGACGCCGCCTCTGCGGACAGCTCCTGCAGTCTATCAAGATCCTGTCCCGCGATCTGCACCTGGATACCACTGCTGCCCAGGGCGCTCATATCCATGCTGGACGTCTGCACATCCACCTCGCAGTCCACAGACTCCGTCCTTTTTCGCAGTTCTCTCTCCAATCTCTCATTTCCCCATTGACGGTCTTCTCTCAACACCAGATACATGGACACCGTATCCTGGGTACCCCCGCCCATCACAGAGGACATCATGCTGCCCCCCGCCATCGCGCCGATCGACTGGATATCCGGGATATCTTCGATATTTTTGATCACCTGGTCGGCCGCCTCTGTCAGATCCTGGAAATCCTGTTCCCTCTCCACACGGACGGTCATGCTCACCTGGGTGCTCTCCATCTCCGGCATGAAAGCCGTCCCCTTGGAGAAAGATGCCGCCATGCTGACCGCCAAAAATACCACCGCCAGCAACAGGACCACATATTTAAAACGTAAGGACAGGCGCAGAGTCTTTGCGTAAAGATCCTGGATCTTCACAAGGATCCGGGCAGGCCTTGCCTGGACCCTCCGCAGCAGCCCCGCCGACATCATAGGCACCAATGTGAGCGCCACCACAAGACTGGCCAGTAACGAATAGGCGATCGTCAGGCCCATATCCACAAAGAGCTGCCGGGTCAGACCTTCCGTAAATACGATCGGCGCGAATACACAGACTGTGGTCAGCGTGGACGCACTGATCGCGCCCGCCACCTGGGAGGCGCCTGCCACCGCCGCTCTCTTCGCCGGGATCCCCTCCCCGCGCATACGGTAGATATTTTCAATGACCACGATGGAGTTATCCACCAGCATCCCGATCCCCAGCGCCAGGCCGGATAAGGAGATGATATTGAGCGTCACTCCGCTAAAATACATCAGGACAAGTGCCGTCACGACACTGATCGGGATGGAACAGGCAATCACCAGCGTAGGCCGGATATCTTTCAGGAACAACAGCAAGATCAGGACCGCCAGGACAGCTCCGAACACCATATTCTGCAATACGGAATCCACCACTAGGTCAATATAGATCCCCTGATCCATCATCACCGAGACACCCAGCTGCCCATATGTATCTTTCAGCTCCTCGAACCGCTCCAGGATCCGGTCCGTCACATCTCCGGTAGAGTATCCCGTCTGCTTTTCGATCGAGAGCATGACCCCGGGATTCCCATTCACATTCGCATAGATCTCACTGGAATCATTATGGACAGCCACTTCCGCCACTTCCGCCAGACATATGGGATTCAGGTGATCCAGATCCATATCCAGCACCACCAATTCCTGGAGGCTTTTCACATCCTGCAGCTTATCCCCCACCCGCACCAGATATTTTTCACTGTCCTCCCCCACGTATCCCGCAGGCATGGAGAAATTCTCGGCAGCCAAGATCCCTTTCACCATATCCACAGTGATGATCTGGTCCAGCTTACTCTTCTCCAGAGCCTGTTCCCGGGCGTCCTGCAATTGTTCTTTTCCTGTATCCAGCTGTTTCTGGGCAGACTCAATCTGCGTCATGCCTATGTCGATCTTCGACTGGGCAATACTCATCTCCACAGATGCTAAGATCTGCTGGGTATTCAGCTGCGCGATGCCGGAGGAGATGCCCGCCTGCCCGGCCTCCAGCTGTTCCCGGGCCGCCTGGATCTGGGCCCTGCCCGCATCCAGCTGCGCCTGTCCTTCCTCCAGCTTCTCCTTCCCTTCCTGGATCTTGGCAAGCCCCTCCTGCGCTTGTCGGATCTGCGCTCTGACCACTTTGATCCCATCTTCGGGCGAGTCCACGCCGAAAGGTTCCAGCAGGGTATCCAGCGCCGTCTGGGACTCCCCGATCTTCTGATCCAGTTCCCCGATCCCCTTCTCCAGCAATCCCCGGCTGCTGCGCAGCTCTTCCTCTTTCTCTTTCAGTCCGGGAGTCTGGGGTGCCGCTGCGAGAGCCGCCTGGATCTGGAGCAGCGCCTGATCCGCCTCCGCCAGCTTTCCCTCCAGCTCCGCTTTCTTCTCCTGCATACTATCGATTGCCGCCGGGAGCTGTTCCAGTGCAGACCTGGCCTGCTCCAGCTGTGACAGGCCTTTCTCCGCCTCCGTCTCACTGGCATACAGAGTCTCACGGTTACGGTCCAGCTCTTCCTGTTTTTCATCCAGGAGCTCCAAGTTTTTCTCCAGCTCCTGTTTTCCCTCGATCAGCTGGACCTGAGCCTCATTCAGCTGGGCAGCTCCCTGCCCGATCTGCTCCGCCGCCTGCTGCTTCCCTGGCTCCAGCCCTTCTTTTCCCGACTCCAGCTGGGCCCTGTTCGCATCCAGTTCCCCCTGCGCGTCCTTAAGCTCCTGCTCCTTTTCATAGAAAGACCCGTATAGCGCCGCTCGCACCCTCTGGTCCATGGCGGCCACCTTGTCTTCCCTTATGAGCACATCCACATTCTCTGTGATCGTACCCGTAGTGGTGACACTGGCCACGCCTGCGATGCTCTCCAGCTCCGTCTCCACATGGCTGGTCACAAAATCTGTCACCTCTGTGTCTTCCATCCCGTCAACTTCCACCGCCGCCACCATCACCGGCATCATATCGGGATTTAACTTCATGATGATGGATTTTCCCACAGAATCATCCCAATAGGAACTGATCTGATCCAGCTTCTCACGCATCTCGATCGTGGCAGAATCCATATTGGCCGTTTCCTCGAACTCCAGGATCACCATCGACACATTCTCCTGGGAGACTGAACTCACATTCTCGATACTGGTCACCGTAGCCATAGACTGCTCCACAGGTTTGGTCACCACCGTTTCCACCGCCTCCGGGCTGGCTCCCTGGTATGTAGTCATCACAATAGCATAGGGCAGATCCATACTGGGCAGAAGATCTGTATTCATCTTCGTAAAAGACACACTCCCCAGGATCAGGACCAGCACCACCGCCACCACGACCGTATACGGCTTTTTCACGCTAAAACGTGCGATCATCCTCTTTTTCCCTCCTTTTCCCTACTCCGCAGACTCCCTGCTGATCTGCCTGGGACATAATCTGGCCACATGTCCCGCGCCCATGGTCTCCTCCATGACCTGTACATACTCTCCAAACGACAGCTCCCCGTCTGCAGACAACAGTTCAAAGTCTGTATGGTACACATGGGCATACACACCCGTCTCTTTCATACCATTCCTTTTATAAAATGCTTTCCTCTTCACACGATAGAGCGCATTCTCCGCCCCCGGATCCTCCACCTCGATCTCCAGGATCAGGCGCCGTCCACGGTAACGCTCGATCAGCATCTCCAGGGCTCTCCCCCCGTATCCCCGGTCCCGGAAGGATGCAGCGATCGCGAAATAGTCCAACAGGACGGTCTTCTCAGCCAGCAGACTGGCCGCCAGCCCCACAAACTCCCCCTCCTCCAGGACTGCCAGCATCTCCATCTTCCCCCGCCGCGCCAGCTCCTCCATAAAGCCAAAAGGCTTCCGCTCTTCACTGGGGAAAGCCGTCTCGTATAATGCGATGAACTTCTCTTTGCCACCTATATCCTTGATATCTTCCAACTGCATATGCCCAAACCTCTCCTTTATTTTTCTCCAGTATGACCGCCCAGACTTTTCCTCACATGGAGCAGATAGATGATCCCCACAGCATCCGCCAGGATCCACCCCACAGGGATCGCCCACCATATACCCCAAAATCCGATCTTCGGTATGGGCGCCAGCAGATATGCAAGGGACACCCGGATACCCAGGGAGATCACCGTCAAGACCAGGGACATCTCCGGCTTATTGATCCCCCTGTAAAACGCATACAGCAGGAACAAGATCCCGATCCCACAGTAAAACGCCCCCTCCACGCGCAGATATCCCACCCCGATCCGGATGATCCCCGTCTCAGACGGAGAGGCGAACAGCATCATCAGATATCTCGCAGCCCCAAAGACCAGCGCCGACACCGCCAGGCAAAAGGCCGTTGAGATAGCCATAGCGCAGGCTGTGCCCTGGCGCACCCGCCCGCTCTTTCCCGCTCCGTGATTCTGGGACACAAAGAGGGAGAACGCATTGCCAAATTCCTGGGCGGGCATATAGGCAAAGGAATCGATCTTCACCGCCGCCGTGAACGCCGCCATCACAGACACGCCGAAACTGTTGACCAGCCCCTGTACCAGCAGGATCCCGAAATTCATCACCGACTGCTGGATCGATGAGGAAAAAGAAAACCGGATGATCTCTCTGTATGTTCCCCGGCGTTCTCCCCTCTCCCCGGCCTGCCGCCGCCAGGCTTCCTTTACCAGCGGCTCTCTCCTCCATGTATAGGCTCCGATGCCCACCCCCGCCAGCACCTGGGAGATGACTGTCGCCGCCGCGGCACCCCCGATCCCCCACTGGAAGCCCACCACAAAGAGGAGATCCAGTACCACATTGAGGACAGACGTACCGCCCAGAAAATACAGCGGGACCACAGAATTGCCCAGCGCCCGCAAGAGGTAGGCAAAATAATTGTATAAAAAGATGAAGAAGATACCGGCAAAGATGACCAGCACATACAAACGCATCTGCCCCATGATCTCTGCCGGGATCTTGAGGAGCGCCAAGATCGGATCCACCAGGATAAAAGCCAGCGCCTCCACCGCCACAGTGATCCCTCCCACCAGCACAAACGCCGCCCTCATACATCTTAGCATCTCCACAAGATCCTTTTTTCCGTAATAAAAAGAAAACACAGACCCACTGCCCATACACAAGCCTATCAGGATAGACGTGAGGAAAGTCATGAGGGTGTATGCAGTCCCCACAGCCGCCATAGCCCCCGCCCCCAGAAACTTCCCTACGATCAGAGTATCTGCAATGTTATAAAACTGCTGCAGAAGATTCCCCAAGATCATAGGCCCTGCAAATAAGAGCATCGTCTTCGCCACACTTCCCGTCGTCAGATCCCTGTTCATCGCGGACCACCCGCTCTGACCCTCATATCACCACTTCCTTTTCATCCTCATTTCTTTTCGACAATATCTTGTCTTCCCGGGATTTTATATGTATAATCATAAAAAACATCACTGCCAGGAGGTCCCTTTTACATGACATATCCTTATATCAAGACCATTGAAGATCTTTCCCTGAACGCCTGGCCATCCCATCAGCTCCAGATCTACGACGGGTGGCTGCTGCGTTTTTCTTATTTTTATACCCACCGCACCAACTCTGTAGAACAGATCGGGGCCTCCACGATCCCGTTGACGGAAAAGATCCCCTACTGCGAAAATATCTACAACCGCTGGGGGACCCCCTGTATCTTTAAGATCACCCCCCTCATAGACCCTGCATTTGACAGTCTCCTGGCAGAACGCGGATACCAGGTCGCCCACCCAACAGAAGTAAAAGTCCAGCAGCTGGATGGTTTCTCCTTAGAGCCGGACACAGATGTGTCTCTGGAAAAAGACATCAGCTGGGAATGGCTGGATGCCCTCTTCACCCTCAAAGGGACCACCAGCCGCATCCACCGCAAGATCGTCCCCACTATGTACGCTGCCATCCCCAAGGACACGATCGCCGCCGCCGTCATACGTGCCGACCGGATCGTGGGGATCGGGCTGGGGATCCTGGACAGGGACCACATCGGATTATATGCCATCCATGTAGATCCCTTCTACCGCCGGCAGCACCTGGCCCGCTCCATCTGTATCCGCATCCTGCAGGAAGGGATCCGCCAGGGCGCCCGCCATGCGTATCTGCAGGTGGTCCCTGACAATGTATCTGCCAAGACCCTCTACAGCAGCCTTGGTTTCCAGGATCTCTACCCCTATTGGTTCCGTTTGAAACGGGTATGATGACGGATCGCTCCCATCACTCTTTGATCTCAAGCTCTATGATCTCCCCGATCGGTATCTCTGTCCCATCCTCCATGACAAACACCCGGTCATAGTCGTCTATCTTTACTATACATCCGGATGCAGTGATATAACAACCCCCATCTTTTCGATCATCCGGATGGAAATAGGTGATCACCACTTCCGGATGGTCTGCCTTTCGTATCATCCGCAGCTTCTCATCCAGAGCATCCCTGGCATCTTCACTCAGCTCTATCCTCGCCTCTGTCTGCCGCCCAGTCTCACGGATCGCCGCCCCAAAACCGGACAGAGCCGAAAAAGGTGCGAACTGCGCCGCCCGGTCGATCTTCGGCATATGGGGGCGGGAAGGTGAGACATGGTGGGGCAGGTCGATGATATCGTCATAATCATGGCTGTTGACAAAAGTATCCTCCATCTGGGACCTCCTTTTTTATGTCTGCGCACTCTCTCCTATGCTTTATGGCCTCCGATCCGTTCATTGCGTTCTCTGGACATAGCTCCTTCCTCCAGATCCATCCCTTTCAGGATGAGATTTTTGCCAAATCTCTTCTTGATGCTCAACACCGCCTCCTGCAGCTTCCTCTCCCGCTCCAGGGCCTTTTCCTCCTCTATCTTTTGTCTCTCCAACGCCTCATAGTCCGTGAACAGATCCAGCTGCTCAAAAGAAGCTTTTTCTCTGGCCGTCTCCTCTCTCACCACATGATCTGCCGTGATCGAAGCCCTTCTGACCAGCAGCTCCTTATCCACGATACGGTCGTACAGCTCCATAGCCGCATCGATGATCTGCCCTGTGGAAGAAGTCTGACGCGCCAGGTTCGCTGTCCCATGGGCATGTTTGGGGACCCTGCGGCCGTAGCGGTCTACAGTGACCGGCCCTTTATAGGCTCTGCGTATCTCCGGGTCCGACAGATTTTCTATATCATAGCCCACCGTCAACACGATCTTGCTTGTCACAAGCCTCTTATCTACCAGTTCCAGGGCCAGAAGATCCGCCATCTCCCGGACGATCAGCCTTGCTCTCTCAGCTCTATACGGATAGGGGAGTACCTGCCCGGATCCCAGGCTGTTAGACTCCGGCTTATATGCTTTCACATCGGCGATCGTACAGGGCTCCCAGCCCCACGCATGATCGATCAGTAATTCTGCATTGACGCCGAACAGCTTATAGAGCAATCCCTCGTTGTAGTAGTCCGAAGGCTTCCCGATGGAACATCTCGCCACGTCGCCCATGGTATACATGCCGTTCTCCTCCAGCTTCCTGGCATACCCCCTCCCCACACGCCAGAAATCAGTGAGAGGGCGATGATCCCACAGGAAACGCCGGTATGACATCTCATCCAACTGGGCGATGCGCACCCCGTCTCCATCCGGCGGGATATGCTTCGCCACGATATCCATAGCCACCTTGCACAGATATAGATTCGTCCCTATCCCCGCAGCAGCCGTGATGCCCGTGTCCCGCACCACTTCCCGGATGATCTTCGCCGCCAGCTCCCGGGCCGTCAGCCCATAAAGCTCCAGATAACCCGTAACATCCATAAATACTTCATCAATGGAATACACATGGATATCCTCCGGGGCCACATACCGCAGATAGATATCATAGATCCGTGTACTATAGTCAATATAATGCGCCATCCGCGGCGGCGCTGTGATATACGAGAGTGAAAGCCCGGGCGAATGCTCCAGTTCATCCGTATCATGAGAAGTCCCCTTCAATACACCGCCCGGCGCCTGACGGAGGCGTCTTGCATTGACCTCCCTGACGCGTTGTACCACCTCGAACAGCCTTGGCCGCCCCGGGATGCCGTAAGCCTTCAAGGATGGGGACACCGCAAGGCAGATGGTCTTCTCTGTACGGCTGGCATCGGCCACCACCAGATTGGTCTTCAGCGGATCCAGCCCGCGTTCCACACATTCCACCGACGCATAGAAAGATTTCAGATCGATCGCGAGATATACATGGTCTTCCTGTGTCAGCTTGAACACCCCTTTCCTGTATACGACTATTTTATCAGAACTTATGTTCCTTTTCAACCCCTAAAAATTTCTTTCAGGACCATAGCATCCCCACACAGAGAGATTTTATAGATATCTGTAATAGAAAAAATGCCGTACAGGTCTTCCCATACGGCAGTCTCTCTATTTACGGATCTATCTCTTCCTCATCTTCCGTCTTTTCCATATCTTCCAGACTGTGATCCAGTGTCCCCACAGGGGAGGAAGACACTGTATACACCACGCCTTCTTCTCCTTTTACCCGCAGATAATACTCATCTCCTGTGCTGTCTCCGATCAGGAACACCGTCTCTTTTCCTTCTTTTGGCTGGAGAGAGACTGTGTAGGAAGGCTCTTTCAGGCCATAATCCTCCAGCGCGTCGATCTCTTCCATCCTCCTGGTGGCAGTCAGATCCGTAAAGGCATCTGCGATCCCGTTGGGATACGTCTGCTCCAGTTCCATCTCTTTATCGTCCGTACATATCCAGTCACTTTCCTTTTTTTCAAAATGCAGCGTTTCCTGCTCCGGCGCGCTGTATGAGAATGAGACGATCTCGCCCAGATCAGCCACCTGGATGACTTGAGCCTCTTCCTCGGCTTTCTCTTTTTCTTCGACCCTCTTGTTGCTCAGAGACAAGGCTCCATACACGACCGCCAGCGCCACAAACGCCGCAGCCAGCCAGATCATCCGCTTTTTATCCATATCCTGCCACCTATGCCTTTCTGCGCCGCAGCCAGGTCATGAACCCGACTCCCAGGACGATCACCGGGATGCCGAAAATGACCAGAAGGCTGAACAGGCCTGGATACTGGACTGTATTATACGTGATCTCCAGGCTCTTCGGCTCGATACTGATACTGGTGTCCTCTCCGAAATTGGCGCCCACCACATTCATGAACAGGGTAAGGTTCTCCAAAGTGGAAAAAGTGTCTGTCACATTGGCATCGATCATAGAATTGGTGCCCAGCACTGTCAGACGGCTCTCCAAGCCCTCTTCCCCGTCGGGATCCTCCTGGTCTCCTGTCTGATCTTCTGAGACACTGTTGGAGGATATGGACTCTGTGGCGGCAGCACCCAGCACGTACGTCCCCTGTTTTTCCTCCTCTTCGGTGACCACATACCCGTCTGTGGAAGTGTTCATGAAAGCATCCAGCTGGATCGTATCCCGCTCCGGCTCCGTCTGGGTAAATCCCTGCGCATTGATCATCAGCACCATCTCGCTGGACATGCCCTTGGCATACTCTTCACCCAGTGATAGCTGTGGGAAGATATAATAGGGGTTCTGCTGGTAGCTGCGCTGTATATCCGCAACATACCCGTTCTCTCTCTCCAGGCCGTATTTTTTAAAGATGGCATCCAGATTCGGCGTACTCTTCTCCGATCCCCCCAGGAGTATCAGGACCTTGCCGCCTTTCTGCAGATAGTCCAGGATCCCTTTCTGCTCTTCTTCCGTCACATCTGAAGAAGGGCCGTTCATGATAAATAGCTCGCAGTCCTCCGGGATGACAGGATCCATGAGCAGATTGCATTCTTCCAGCGTGTGATCCGCTTTCTCCATCAGCCCCTGCACAGAAGTGGAGAATCCCTGCTCTCCATGGCCTGTGGAATAATACACCTGCTTGCTCTCGTCACTGGTCACATAATGGACCGCCGACGTCAGCTGCCCCTCCCCGTCAAAAGCCGTTTCCTGCATAGAACCTGTGGTGTAGTAAGACATCTGGTCATACGTGATGATCTCCCCAAAAGACACCACCCGCTGCTTGCCCTTCTCCTCACAGGACACCACCAGACTGTCCGCCTGGGCATCATATTTTGTCAATGCCGAAGGGTGCTGGACTGGATCGATCCATTCCAGGGAGATCATGGAGGACAGCCCGGCATATTTTTCTACAAAGTTCCGGATCCGTTTATCCACCTGGCTCTTTTCCGCCAGGACAGTGATCGACACAGGAAGATCCAGATCTTCCACCAGCTTACGGCTGGCATCCGTGATCTCATAGATCTTGTTATCGCTCAGATCCACACTGCGCACAGTTTCAGGGAGCTGGCCCACGATCAGATTGGCCACGACCACGATCGCCACCACAAGTGCGATAGCCCCCAGGCTGTAAGAACCATACCTGGATGATACGCTGAAAAATGTTTCTTTCAACTTTTTCTTCATGTCTGCTCCCCTCCTAACTCCACCGTCTTCTCTGGATCGTCTGTATGGTCAGAAAAACAAATAGCACAACGAAAGACACCCCTAAGAACAGGCTGCCCACGTCCAGGAGCTGTTCATTTATGATACTGGTAAATCCATTGGAAAGGGACAGCCTGCCCAGGACATCCGGCAGCAGACGTTCCAGCCAGGAAGGGCGCAGGACATAGACAGCGATACCCGCCGCCGCCCCCACTGCTTCCAAGAGTACCGCCAAGATCCAATTCTGCGCCATCTGATAGACCCCAAAGGCCAGGAGGCTCCAGAGCAGCAGCACCCCTGCCAGATTCCCTCCTGCATTGGTGGGCAGGAAATCCATCAGTCCATTCCACAGATAGAGTACCAGAAGCACCCCGAATGTACTGATCGCAGCGATGATCTGGCTCTCTGTCAGCGAAGACAGGAACATCCCCACAGCGATATACGCACACCCCAACAGGAAATACGCCAAGATCGCACAGTAATCCACTTTAAGATACGCCTGCCCCGATGCTTTGATCATCAGAGGGAACAGGCAGAAGATCAGATTCGGGACGGCGAACACAGTGACCATCGCCAGATATTTTCCCCACACGATCTGTCCCAGAGTGACCGGGGCCGTCAACAGGAGCTGATCCGTCTTGCTCCGCCTCTCCTCTGAAAAACTCTTCATCGTCAGGACAGGGACCGCGATCAACAGGATGAACAATCCCCCGGAGAGGGTGTAAGAAAAATATGGATAACCCATATTCAGATTATACGCCATAAAATAGATCCCTACAAAGGCCACAAGAAATGCGATGAACACATATCCGATCATAGAACAAAAATACGACTTCACTTCCCGTTTATAGATCCCCTTCATGGCTCTCCCCCTCCTTATCCTCTGGGACCCCTGCCCCTGGATCCGTCTCCTGCGCAGCGTTGTCCTCATTTTCATTCTGGGTCAATTCCAGGAATACATCCTCTAACGTAGCCTTAGACATCTGTATACGGTACAGCGGACATTTATGTTCCGCGAAAGCGTAGAAGATCTCTTCCCGGATCTCCCGGTGGTCTGCCACCTGTATCTGGACCTTGGTCATGCCGTCTCCCTGTTCATGAGACCGCAGCTCTCTCACACCCTGTATCCCTCTCAGGATATCTTCCACCTGGCTGCGGCTGCCCTTTGCCTCCAGCTCGAGAGTCTCTTCCCCTTCGATCAGACGTTCCAGATGATCCGGGGTGTCGCTGGCGACCAACCGCCCTTTCGAGATGATCATCACATGGTCGCAGACTTCCCGGACTTCCGCCAGGATATGGGAACTCAAGATCACGGTATGTTTTTTCGCCAGTTCCCGGATCAGCTGCCGGATCTCTATGATCTGCTTGGGATCCAGTCCCACTGTGGGCTCATCCAGGATGATGATCTCTGGGAACCCGAGGACCGCCTGCGCCAATCCTACTCTCTGCTTATACCCCTTGGACAGATTCCGGATCAGCCGGTCCTGCACGTCTCCAAGCTTCACCATGTCCATGACCTGCTCCACCTGGGAAGAGATCTCTGCCCGCTTTACCTTCTTTAGCTCTGCGGCAAACGCAAGGTATTCCCGCACAGTCATATCCGTATAGAGCGGCGGGATCTCCGGCAGATATCCGATCAGTCTCTTAGCTTCTTCCGGTTCTCTGAGCATGTCATGGCCATTGACCAGGACCTGCCCTTCTGTGGCACCCAGATATCCCGTCATGATATTCATGGTCGTGGACTTGCCTGCTCCGTTGGGACCCAGGAACCCGTAGATCTGCCCTTTTTCTACTACAAAACTCAGATGATCCACGGCTAGATGGCTGCCGTATCTCTTCACCAGATCTCTGACTTCGATCAATCTTCCTACCTCCTGTCTCCCCGGGTGCCTTACCCACACCCGGGATATTCAAGATCACATGGTCACAATCATAAAAAAAAATTGTGTCCATTCTGTGTCCCTTTTGTGTTCAAACAAAGAAAACGCCTGTCCTGCGGGCTCCTATATCTCCAGTTTTGTCAGCAGGAACTGCTCTTCATCTTCGCTCAGATCATCCCCCTGGATCATCTTCACAGCTACATCCCTTGCCTTTTCACATTTCAGAGCCGTTAATACCGGATACAGATCCTCCACAGCGCCGATCGTCTCCAGAGCCTCCTGGATGAGGGACTGCTCTGCCTGTGCAGACTGCTGCCTCTGGTCACAGATCCACCCCAGAGCCAGGATACAGCAGGCCAGCTCTTCTTTCGTCAGGTTCCCGCTGCGGATGACTTTGCAGAGTTTCTCCGCCACCTCCCTCTCGGTCTCCGGCGGCACCACACTCTCCTCCTCCTTGCGCAGGGCCGCTCCCACCGCATGGGCACTGAACTGGAGATTATTCCCGTAATGTTTCATGGCCTGGCTCCAGTCTTTCTCAAATTCCTCCAGCAGCCAGGGGATGTCCGTCTGGGTCTTTCCATGGGCGTACAGGCACGCCTGCAGGTATTTCGGCGACCCATGCAGCGCCGAGAGTTCTCCCAGCTGCTGTCTGTCCGCACAGACGCTCATAGTATAGATGGCCTGGATATTCGTGGATACTTTCGGTCCGCCGATAAAGGATCCGTCCAGATCGGCTCTGAGCTGGGTCATGCAGGCTTTTGCCAGCCTCTTCTTCTCCGCCTCATCCCAGGTATACACGATCCTGCGGGCGATGATGAACAGCCTCTGTTTTGAGATCTCACTGGCGGTGCTGTGGAGCGCCTCCAGGATCACTTTAGCAAATTCTTTCTTGTTGCTGGCGCTGCAGATGCTGCCCGCACATACATTGAGCCTCTTGGCCAGATTGCTCTTCTCCTGCTTATTCCTGCTCTTCTCGTAATTTTGGCAGAGCTGGAGGATATTGTTCACTTCCGCCTTTGGCTGGAGGATGCTCCCGCTGGGCGCCATAAATTTTGCCTTGATCTTGGAACGCTCATTGTTATCGATCGCTACCTGGGCAAATCCTTCCTCGATCCTCTCCGTACCCGTTTTATCTTTACTGGTCCAGGCCCTCATGGACAGGACTTTGTTGATCCCCAGGCAGATCTCAAATGTGACATAGGCGCCGTCCGCATAATGCTCCTTAAAAGATATATTGCCATTGGCTATGATCCTGTATGTACCGTCCAGGTTCAGGCTCTTGATGGGGATCGCGATCTTATTCTGCCCCGGCTCTATCTTGAACCCTGTCATCTTCTCTGAGGTATAGGGGATCTCTGCCCCTGTGGGGATGATCTTATGGACGGCGCCGTTTTTCACACCCAGGTAGAGGCTGTCATTTAAGATACTCTTTCCCCACTCTATAGGCTTATGATGTACGGCAGGACTTTCCTGTCCATCCGGACGCCCTGCTCCCGCCGTGTCCCCGTTCCCCAATATCCTCATATCATCCTGTATCTGGTCATATTTATGCAGATAATAGTGATAGACGGCCGCGCCCCGGGCGACTGCCAGGTCAGGATCAAGGGCTACGATCGGCTCAAAACCGAAAAACTCCCTCAGCCTGTCTGTGACCATATAGAATTTTGACATCCCCCCGTTCACGATCACCGCATCCACCGGCACGTCTCCCCCGCCGGCCCTCTCGGAGGCTTTATGCAGCACATCCAGGATCGGATAGATGATGTTCCGTGTATCTGTGATCTTGTCGATCCTCTTATGATCCTCAAACTTAAGATCGGACGCCATAAAGCCCGACAGGATCTTCTCCACCTCTCCTTTTGTAAAAGTATCATCATAGGCGTATCCCACGCCGCCCATGCTGCCCCCTACCGGGAGTTCGATCTCTTCGTCATCATCGTCCCATCCAGAACTGTAATCCTCCCCGCAGCGCTCGTTCAGATCCAGCTTCAGATGTTCCGCATAGACCCGCATCTGGGGCATGATCACTTCCTCTTTCTGTCTGACTGCCTGGAGGATATCCGGGCGGTTCGCAAACTGTCTCAGATACCTCTCATACATTGCCCGGGCGATCTCTTCATCAAAATCATCTCCGCCCAGCAATGTATATCTGTTCGTCGCGATCTCATCCACTTTCAGGACATCCTCCGCTCCCTCCCTCCTCTTGATCTCATGCATGGTGATATCCAGGGTACCTCCCCCAAAGTCAAAGACGAGTACCCTCTTTTTCTCGCTCAAGTCCAAGATCCGACTTGAGATCTCCCCGTTGCGGATCTGATTTATCAGATCGTAGATGACCGCATTGGGTTCTGACAGGAGGACCGGTCTCTCACTCCCATCTGTATTTTTTACTTTGATCCCCGCCAGTTCAGCCGCATCTCTGGTGGCCTTGCACATGGCAGAGTCAAAATTTGCAGGGACTGTGATCACAGCGTCTGTGATCTTACACCTGTATACTTTTGAAGCCTCCTCCAGCATATGCTGTAAGATCCTGGAAGAGATCTGGGCCGGGGTCTGATCCGGTATGTCACAGGACAGCCCTTCTGCCAGAGGCTTTCCCATCTGGCTCTTGATCGACCTTGCCACTAAATGTGAGCGGAGAGGATATTGGATCTTCGCAAAATCCCCCACCAGAGGCTCATAGTTATTTTCCTGCCTGTAATAGATACAGGAAGGCAGTGTGGGCTTTTTCATGGTGGTGAGTTTTGCCTCCCCTGACATGGCGTTATACATGTCAACGGCCCGGGGGATCTCAACGACTTTGCTCACCACATCCCCGTTTAATTTTTCATTGATCGTGGCGAGCACAGAATTGGTCGTACCAAGATCGATGCCCACACACAAGTCATTATGTTCCGCAGTATCCATTTTCACCATCATGCCTCCTCCTTTACTTTCGGTCTCGAGATCTGCAGTTCCTTATCTTTATAGATCCAGCCCGGCGAGACGACCCTGACGGTCTTCTTCTCCCCCGGCGATGCGAACGCTGTGCCCTCATAATTGCAGAATTCCACGTCGGAAGCAGTGACTTCCCGCACAGAGTGGATCTTCATGACCGGCTCTATGTGGCTGTCCCGCACAAATTGGATCAGTTTCTTCACCATGATGAGGAGGCCGTTGATCTCTATGGGCAGTTCATAGTCACTCTTTCTCAGCTTATCCACACCTTTCCGTATGATCAGGAGCTCATCCAGGATGCACCCGTATTTTTCTGAATTGAGTTTTACGAAGAAATCTGCCAGTTCCCTGGCTTTGCTGGCCTCCAGCTGCTCTTCAAATTCGTCCTGCAGGTCCTGGAGCATGATATTCGCCCTATCCAGCGCGTTTTCCAGCTGCTCGGCCCGTCGGACGGCCTGCTCGTAGCTGATCTGTTTTTCTCCCTTGGCTTCCTTTGCCTTTTTCTTTTCCGGATGGAATTGGGGAAAGCCATATACATAGGCGACTGCGTCCGCCATATCATAGAAAAAATACCTGGCCAGCGTATTGCCCAGTAAATGCAGGCTGTCTGAATCATCAAACCGGTCGATCTCCGGGTGCTTCTCATAGATCATGATCGCCGCGACCCGTTCCTGGGAATCGTGCTTCTTGCCGTTTTTCAGAGACGGGCCTTTTCTCTTTTTCTCAAACGCATCAAAGCTGCTCCTGTCTCCCGCTATGGCTTTTGTAAAATATCCCGTCAGCTCTTCGGCCCACTCCAGCAGCTCCTTGCGCTCATGGGGGTTCGCCATCCTGCGGCTGCGGAAGACCTGTATGACCTCGTCACCTGTCAGGTCATATCCATATTTCTCATTCATCTCCCTGGCACAGATCACCGGGCCCATATCAGGATCGTGGCAGATGATCGAGAATATACGGTTCTCCATGACGATATCCTCTTTGATCTTGCTGCCCCTCTTCTTCTTCCGGAGCATGGCCTCGTGGATCCCTTCCAATACTTCTTTTATCTTTTCATCATCTATATTGATCATATCCTGCCTCCTATCGCCTATAATCTATAGATCTCTTTTTCTTCCGCAAAGATAAACTGCGTCCTGCACTCCCCGTCCAACATCATGACCTGTTCGATCGTAGGGTCCTCGGTGGAATACTCCTTCGCACAATGCACCAGGACGGCCT
>CANTEW010000055.1 GCA_947652925.1 uncultured Lachnospiraceae bacterium | reverse complement strand
GGGTGAGGTTTTCCCCACCCTTATCTTTTACATTTGAATAATTTCCTCGTTCACAATCTCCCTTGCACACGCCTTTATGTTGTTGAACTGTCCTGTCCATTCTAAGGCGTTTTCTTCCTTTAGACGTTCCGTTATGCCCTGTGCCTGTTTCATGCCCTCTATGAGCCTTTCAAAGCGTTCCTGCGCCTGCCTGTCGATGTCGGCAAGGTAAGTGTTCAGCCTGCCGCTTGTGAGAAGATTGGTGTATGTAACCTTGCGGTACTGCTTCAGATAGTCCAGATGCCGCTGTCCCCATATGCCTATCGGCTGTTCTTCTTCGGCGGGTAATCGTAAATCTGGAATAAAATATCCATTTTCTTCATGATATGTGCCGTCTAACTGTTCAAATAGCGATTTTATCATTTTGTAATTCCTCCAAACAAGATATTCACTCCACATATTTGTGTCTGCTGTCTTAAACACATTTTTTGAGTTTTATCCTTATCTGGTTTCATTCATGTATCAAGACTGCAACAAGAGCCCATCATCTATGACTGATGTAAGAGAAATGATCGATGATAAGGAGGAAGAACAAATGGTGGATCGGTTGAGATTTAAAGGGATGGCACTGGCACTGGCTGTGGCGTTAGCGGTGGGGACTCCGGCATATGTGGCGCAGACACGGGTGGAGGTATCAGCAAAAGCTGTGAAAAAAGGGCTGAGACAGGAAAAAGGGAAATATTATTTCTATAAAAACGGTGTCAAGGTCAAGGATGCGTGGCAGACCGTCAAGAAAAAGAAATATTATCTTAAGAAAAATGGAGAGGCCGCTGTCGGCTGGAATAAGATCGGAAAAAAGGCTTATTATTTTACCGACAAGGCAGTGATGGTCAAGAATAAGAAGATAGACAGGATAAGATTGAACAGCAAAGGCGAAGCTTTTCTGAGTAAACGTGCCAACACGCTGATCCTGGTGCAGTCTGTGTTGGACAAGAATACGAAAAGTACCCAGAGTAAAGAGCAGAAGCTAAAAGCTTGTTATAATTATATGGTAAAAAAATGCGGTTATGGACCGCAGCCAGTGGTATCGGGCAGACCATCCCGTTGGGAGATAGACTATGCCTATAAGATACTGAAAGATAAAAAAGGGAATTGCTATAATCATGCGGCGGGTTTTGCTCTGCTGGCCAGAGGCTGCGGTTATAAAGCGGAGATCATTGTTGGGAAGATACAGAAACCTGGGGAGACGTTAAGGGATCATGCATGGGTCATGATCGGCGATAAAGTCTACGATCCGCAGACAGAGCAGGATCTCAAGGACAGGGGGATGGATGCAGATCTGTTCGGCAGGGATCCCTCAGATGCCGACGGGGTCATGTATGCAATGCCTGACGCAAGATAGTAGGGCTGGGGAGACATGGTATTCAGCAGCGTAGTTTTTTTATTTGCGTTTTTACCGGTGGTGTTCCTGGTCTACAGTGTCCTTCCATCCCTTCGGTGGAAAAATCTGTTCCTGGTAGCGGCCAGCCTTATCTTTTACGCGTATGGTGAGCCGGTGTATGTGATCGTGATGCTCATCTCTTCAGTCATCAATCATGTGCTGGGGCTGCTGGCAGCGGGGCGGGGAGGCGGGGGAAAGCCGCCCTCTCCCTTGCAGTCATCTTGGATCTGGGGATCCTGTGTGTGTTCAAGTACACAGGATCCATTTTAGAAAATGTGAACGGACTTCTCGGTCTTGCTATCCCTATCCCAGATATCGTCATGCCCATCGGCATCTCTTTTTTTACATTCCAGGCGTTATCCTATGTGATCGATGTTTACCGGGGGGATGTACAGCCTCAGAGAGATTATGGAAAAGTGCTGTTATACATATCTTTCTTTCCCCAGCTCATCGCGGGTCCGATCGTGAAGTATCATCACATCGAACAGGAGATCGAGGACAGGCAGCAGACCAGTCAGGGAGTTGCACGGGGGATACGCAGGTTTATCATCGGCCTGGCAAAAAAGGTGCTGATCTCCAATACTATGGGTCTGGCGGCGGATCATGTTTTCGGGCTGCCGCTCCAGGGATTGGATATCATCAGCGCATGGATCGGGGCTGTCTCCTATGCATTGCAGATCTATTATGATTTCAGCGGTTATAGTGATATGGCTATAGGGCTGGGTCAGATGTTCGGGTTCCATTTTCGGGAGAATTTTCAATATCCTTATCATGGGGACAGTATGCAGGATTTTTGGAGGAGGTGGCATATCTCTTTATCCACCTGGTTCAAAGAGTACCTGTATATCCCCCTGGGCGGTAACCGAAAAGGGACAGTACGCACGTATCTGAATAAGTTTTTTGTGTTCTTCTGTACAGGGCTCTGGCATGGGACCCAGTGGACGTTTGTCCTATGGGGGCTGATCCATGGGGCTTTCCTTGTGCTGGAGGATACGATCCTGCCCATCAAGAAATGTAAGATCCGCTGGCTGCGGCAGTTCTATACCATTGTGGTGGCTGTACTGGCTTTTGTGGTCTTCCGGGCGGAAGATCTGGCACAGGCGGGACAGATGTTCCAGATGATGTTTACAGGGTTCAAGATCACGCCGGAAAGTGTGAGCGCACTTGTCAGTATCTTGGATCCCCTCTATCTGACGACTCTTGTTGCAGCAGTGGTGGGGCGATGCCTGTGAAGGAGAGACTGGAGGCAAAGGAGAGTCCGTGGCTGCACAGATGTTCTTATGTTGTGTGTATGGGGCTTTTGTTCCTCTGTGTCTGCAGGCTTTCGGCGGATGCTTATAATCCGTTTATCTATTTCAGGTTTTGACAGGAGGGGATATGGAGAAGAAGACAGGTTATGGGATCTATTGCTGCATATTCTTTGTCCTGTTGTGGATCCCTCTGCTGGGGATGTTCTTTTATCAGGACCGGGAAGTGGATCGGAAAGAGGCATTGTCCCCCTTTCCGCGTATCCGGACAGAGCAGGGGACTTTGAATAGGTGGTTTTTGCCGGAACTGGGGGAGTTTTTTTCGGATCACTTTGCTTTTCGCTGGGAGATCATAGAAGCAGATTTTCTGCTGATGGAAAAGATCTTCCGTATGTCCGGGGATGATGGCGTGATCCAGGGGAGGGACGGCTATTATTTCTATGCGGACACCCTGATCTTTGAGATCGTAGAGCGGCATCTGGATATCCTGGCCAGAGAAGCACCCCGGATGCCTGCACCCAGAAGGGACTATCAGGAATGGGGTCAGGAGGAGATAGAAGAGGTGTCCATGGAAGTGGGAGAGACGGATGGCTATACCAAGGTGAGCGGTCTGATCCCCCGCAAAGATTTGGATGTGGATTCTGAGATATATGTCCGCTGTGTGTCGGCAGATCAGACGATCGTCTATGAAGCGTCTCCCCTGGTCTTGGATCCTCAGAAGGAGGCTTATGGTTATGGGATGTATATCTCAAATGGAGATCCAGAGCCGGGGACTTATATCATGGAGGTGTTGGTCAGAAAACATGGTAAGTGGGTGACTTCCGGCTACGTCGGTTCGTTTTCTCAAGGATGAAAGGAGGGAGAGGTCTATGAAGAGAAGGTATGGGATCATAGGGTGCCTGTTCCTGCTGTTGTTCCTCTTAGGGAGCGTGCAGGTGCAGGCGGCGGGGAAGCCGCGCCTGTCCAGTACCAGGCTGCAGCTGGAAGTGGCAGACTCTGCTGATCTGGTATTAAAAAAGTGTCCAGGCAATGTGAAGTGGCGGAACTCAAATAAAAAAACAATACAGATAAAAAAGGTCAGCAGGAACAAGATAAAGGTCACCGGTATAAAGAAAGGGACGGCGGTGATCCGGGCCGTCTATAAGAAAAAAACGTATACCTGCCGGGTGAGAGTGGCAAAGAAGACGTATCATTATCTGGCCATAGGCAACAGCATCACATTCCATCCCAAATGCAGTTTCTGGTGGGGCGACTATGGGATGGCAGCCTCCTCGCCGGAAAAAGATTATATGCACCAGGTGGGGGCGAAGCTGTCCAGGCCGGTTGTCTCTGTGGAGGAGACGTTCCTTTCCCTGTCAGGATGGGAGACAGAACCCCAGAACCGGGACAGGATATTGAAAAAAGCAGAGAGTATGCTAAAGGCCAGGTGGGATGTGATCACGATCCAGATGGGGGGAGGGCGTCCGCAGCGTTTATGGTCTTGAGCGGGATCTCAGCAGATTGCTGCAATATGTCCAAAAGAAAAATCCGAAGGCACAGCTGGTGGTCGTGGGGAATTTCTGGACGGACACTTATATATCTGCCCAGTCAGAGATCCTCAAGAAACGCGTATGCGCCCAAAAGAAAGTCCCCTATGCCGATCTTGCAGGGATCGCGAACGACCCCGCGTATCAGAGGGGGCTGGGGGCGGTCATCTATGACGCTGCCGGGACACCCCATCAGGTGCAGGAGATGGCTGTAGCACGGCATCCCAATGACGCGGGGATGGCCTATATCGCGGATCGGATCGTAAAACAGCTGCATTTTTGACAGGAGTTGTGGAAAAAGATGAAAAAGAAAACAAGGATATGGATGGTCATCGTCCTTCTGGTGTGCGTATCCTGCATCCAGGGGATGGCGGCCACGGCTGTGGAGTGCAGCGCGGCAGCAGTAAAAAAGACCGGGCTGGTAAAAGAAAAAGGGAAACTCTTTTATTATCAAAAAGGCCGGAAACTGAAAAATAACTGGAAGACGATAGAGATAAAAGGAAAGAGATACACCTATTATTTCAGCAAAGACGGCTCGGCCTATGCGGGAAAAGTCCGGTATGGAGACGAGATCCCCGCTGTGAAAAAGATCGGGAAATACAATGTACAGAAGACATCCAGGCTGCGGCAAGCTTCCGTGTACAAGGCGGATGCGGACAGATTGATGAGGCTGCTGGAACGATACGGGGCCAGATCAAAAAAGGTCCAGTATTTTCCTAAAGGTTGTCACGGCGAGGGGGAAGATGGTCTGATGTATTGGGATAGTTTCCAAGTGGGGATCTTTAAACCTACAGGTGGGAAAGCTTATGTACTGGGGATCTATCCTCTGTGACCATTGAAGGGCCATAGGATAGGGACAGATCTGTAGAGAGAGGAGAAGAGAGGATGAAGAGAAAGGTTATCATTTATTTATTGACAGCGGCAGTGGCGCTCTCAGCCAGCGGCTGCGGGGGCAGTGGGCAAAAAGCCAAAGATGCGGGGACGGCAAAGGAGACTGTAGAAGAGACTTCTGAGGGAGCTGCTAAAGAGACTGTTAAAGAAACTACAGAGGCGACGCCAACAGAGACTGGACAGCCCGCCGTCTCTGCAGACGAGCCAGCGGCTGACGATGGAGAGGCTGGCGATCCCGGCCAGCAGACGGCAAAGAAAGAGAAGAAAAAGAAGAAAAAGAAAGCAAAAGAAACAGCCGCAGCAGAGCAGCAGGGAGAGGTGACCGTAGAGGAGACAGAAGAGGAAGCGCGCGCCAGGGAAGACGCACAGTTAAAAGCACAGGCAGAAGCGGAAGCGGCCAGACAGGCAGAAGCAGCCCGGCAGGAGGAGGCGGCCAGACAGGCAGAGACAGCCCGGGCCGCAGAAGAAGAGGCCCAGCGGCTTGCCGCAGAACAGGCGGCGCAGCAGGCGATCACAGAACAGGATATACCCCAGCAGGCCGCGGCTCCTTCAGCGGAGGAGTTAAAAGCTACAGCAAAGTCTTACATGGACAGATCTATGGATGGATTGATCGCGGCCATCGGGGGGCCTTTGAGTGAGAGCCGGATCCCCAGCTGTAATGGGCCCGGCGAAGACGGGGAATACCAGTATGATGGTTTTGTGGTGCGCACATACGAGGAAAACGGCGTCCGGACGATCGTAGATGTAGAGTAGTAGTATTTATCATAAGATAGGAGGGCGTGATGTTAAAGAAATGGTTGGCGGCGGCTGCCTTGTGTGGGATATGTCTTCTGGCACCGGCTGTGGTCCTGGCAGGAGAGCCAGGAGACCCCGGCAGGACAGAGGCGGAGGGGGATGAGGATCGGACTTACCAGGCCATACAGCAGGGAACAAATGCCCAGGGTCTGAAGATCATCACAAACCCTCTCTGGGAGTACGATGATATAAGAAAAAGATACAGGTTGGTAAAGTAAAGAGATGCACAAGGGCAGACCACTTATTTTACGTTACAGGATGGGGTCTTGCAATTGGGCCGTGTACCTGGCTATCTCTATGCTTTTGACGCCCAAGGGAACATGCTCACGACCCTGCAGATGGTAAATGGCGTGCGGTATCATTTTACGCCAAGGTCAAAAGCGGTACAAGATATAGCAGATGTTACACCTGACCATATAACATTGGGTATGGCTGTCAGGGATCGCTGGATGAGGGTCGATAGGAGTTGGTATTATTTTAACAGTCTGGGACGGCAGGATACGGGAAAGGTTGGCCTGCAGAGGATCGAAGGGGTCTATTATCATCTGAGAAAGACGGGCAGGCCGTATGAGGATAGGTGGATAAAAGAGAGCGGCGGCGCCTGGTGGTATTTCGGGAAGGATGGGCAGTATAATAGCAGCAAGATCGGATCCAGGAAGATCAACGGCTCTTATTACTTCCTCAACAAGCGGGGGATCCCATATAAAAAGGTCTTCAAAAAAGTAGGAAAGAAGAAATATTATTACGGCGCCTCCGGAAAGCGGGCGGACTATACCGGATGGAGAACGATCAACAAGAAAAAATACTATTTTCACAAAAAACATTATATACAGATAAAAAAAGGCTGGCAGCTCATCAAAGGGAAAAAGTATTATTTTACATCGAAGGGCAGGATGTATGCAGGAAAATGGGCGTCCATCGAGGGGAGGCAATATTATTTCAAGAGCAATGGCCAGATGGCTGATAAGTGGACGAAGATAAACGGTGTCTACCACTGTTTCACGAGTACAGGGAGTCTGGAACGCAGTACGGTGGCAGAACAGGGGAAACATTATTATCTTGTCATACCCCAGGGGACGAGAGGAGCTGATATCCTTGACGCTGTTGGTGTGAGCTATGGGATGGATAATGGCACGAAGCTCAGACGCTGTTTCGACTATGTGGTCAGGAACTGCCGATATGTGGGAGGGGTCGTATGGCCGCCCAAGGGCTGGGAGCCATACCATGCTTATAAAATGCTGACTACAAGATTGGGGAACTGTTATGATTTTGCCGCGGATTTTTGTTATCTGGCAAAGGCTGCGGGGTATGAAGGGATGAGATGTATCGCGGGCCAGTGTGCATCCGCCAGCGGAGGGTACACGCCTCATTCCTGGTGTGAGTTTAACGGGATGGTGTTTGACCCGGAGATCTCTTATGCGAATGGCTACTATCTGTTCAATGTGCCCTATGGAGGGCTCCCATTTGCATATATACGATAAAAAAGATCATAATGTTTAGAGAGGCTGCTGCACTGGGGGAGATGTCCGGTGCAGCAGATCTTTATTTTTCCTGCGGGAATCACTTGTATTTTCCAGGGCTTAATAGTATGATTGTTTAAATAAGAAAGCTTATGAAAGGGGGATCAAGGGATATGAAGATATATGATATCTCCAGGGAACTTTTTTCAGCCGGGGTCTACCCGGGTGATCCTGTGCCATCCATGGAGCTGCTGCAGTCCCTGAAGAAGCCGGAGCCGGATCTGTATCAGTTGTCCAGGCTCACTGTGGGGAGCCATAGCGGGACCCATCTGGACGCGCCGCGGCATTTTTATAAGAATGGCCTGGATGTATCACGATTGGATCTGCACCGGTGTGTTGGGCGATGCAAGGTGGTGCAGGGAAAAGGCCGTATTTCCCCGAAAGAGGTAGAAGGATTTTTAAAAGACGGCACGAAAAGGCTGCTGATCAAAGGGGAAGGGACGGTGATCTCCCGGGAATGTGCCCGTGCAGCTGTGCGCTGCGGCCTTTACTGCCTGGGAGTGGAAGGGATGGACGTGGGCAGTCCCAGGGATACGAGAGAAGTGCATCAGGAGCTTTTGGGCGCGCAGGTGGTCATATTGGAGGCACTGGATCTTAGCGCGGTCAGATGCGGTGATTATTTCCTGGCTGCCCAGCCCTTGAAAGCCCATGGACTTGACGGTTCGCCCGTCCGTGCGATCTTACTGGAGGGTATGAGATGAAACAATTGGTATTAGCGGAAAAACCTTCGGTCGCCCGGGATATTGCCCGGGTGTTGAAATGCCAGAAAAAGTCAAACGGCAGTATAGAGGGTAAGGACTATATCGTGACATGGGCACTGGGGCATCTGGTGACCTTGGCAGATCCGGAAGGATACGATAAGAAGTACAGGGAATGGAAGATGGAAGACCTCCCCATGATCCCTAAGAAAATGGGATTGGTGGTGATCAAGCAGACGGCCAAGCAGTACCAGGCAGTGAAGTCCCAGCTTTTCCGCAGCGATGTGGGAGAGGTGATCATCGCCACAGACGCAGGGAGGGAAGGAGAACTGGTGGCGCGATGGATCTTGGAGAAGGCGGGATGCCGTAAGCCTGTGAAACGCCTGTGGATCTCATCTGTCACAGATAAAGCCATACGGGAAGGATTTGCCCATCTGAAAGACGGCAGGCAGTATGAGGACTTGTATGCGGCGGCGGTGTGCCGTGCCCAGGCCGACTGGCTGGTGGGCATCAACGCTACCCGTGCGCTCACCTGTAAATACAATGCCCAGCTCTCCTGCGGGAGAGTCCAGACACCCACTCTGGCCATGATCGCAAAACGGGAGGAGGAGATCCGCAGATTCCGTCCCCAGGAGTATTATGGGATCGCTGTGCAGGCTGGGGGGATCACTTGGACATGGCAGGAAGAAAAGAGCAAGAGCAGCCGGACATTTTCCAGAGAAAAGGCGCAGGAGGTCCAGAAGGCTGTCACAGGACAGAGCCTGAAAGTCAGTGCGGTGGAAAAAAAGGCCAAGAAATCCTTTGCCCCAGGGCTGTATGATCTGACAGAGCTGCAGAGAGATGCTAACAGACGGTTCGGCTACTCGGCGAAACAGACGCTGGACATCATGCAGCGTCTGTATGAGAACCACAAAGTCCTCACCTATCCCCGGACAGATTCACGTTATATCGGCAAAGATGTAGTGGGCACGCTGAAAGAACGGCTGAGAGCGGTCAGTATCGGGCCGTATCGGGATCTGGCAGGTCCTCTGTCCATGAAGCCGCTGAAGACCAATGGCTCTTTTGTGGATGACAGTAAGGTCAGCGACCATCATGCGATCATCCCCACAGAGCAATTTGTCCAGTTGGAGCATATGACGGCGGAGGAGAGGAAGGTCTATGACCTGGTGGTGCGGCGTTTCCTGAGTGTCCTGTACCCGCCCTTCGAGTATAAACAGAGCATCCTTACAGCGAGATGCGGGGACTATGTCTTCACCGCACGGGGGAAAGAGGTCACTTCACTGGGATGGAAAAAGGTCTACGGGAGCCATATAGAAGAATGGGAAGAAGAAGGCGAGGGAGAGCAGGACAGGCCGGCTGAGCAGACCCTCCCGCCCATGGAGAAAGATAAAGTCCTCAAAGCGGAGTCGGTGAGGATCACCACCGGGAAAACGAAGCCTCCGGCGTATTTTAACGAGGCCACTCTCCTGTCCGCTATGGAGAACCCGGTAAGATATATGGAAACGAAGGATGCAAAGGCGAGAAAGACTTTGGGTGAGACAGGCGGTCTGGGGACTGTGGCGACCAGGGCGGATATCATCGAAAAGCTGTTCCATTCTTTCATGATGGAAAAACGCGGCCAGGAGATCCATCTCACGTCAAAAGCCAGGCAGTTATTGGAGCTGGTGCCGGAAGACTTGAAAAAACCGGAGCTGACAGCGGACTGGGAGATGCGCCTGGGGAGCATCGCCAAGGGCGGCTTGAAAAAAGAAGCATTCATGGGGGATATCAGAGACTATACCCAAGAGCTGATCCGCCAGATACGGGCCGGAGAAGGCACGTTCCGTCATGATAACCTGACCAATACAAAATGTCCGGTCTGCGGCAAACGGATGCTGGCAGTCAACGGGAAGAACGCCCGTCTCCTTGTATGCCAGGACCGGGCCTGCGGGCACAGGGAAACGATAGCCCGTCTGTCAAACGCCCGCTGTCCCAACTGTCATAAGAAGATGGAGCTGATCAAAAAAGGCGATGAAGAGATCTTCGTATGCGCCTGCGGGCGCAAAGAAAAGCTTTCAGCGTTTAAAGCCCGTCGGGAGAAAGAAGGGGCCGGGGTGAGCAAGAAAGATGTGCAGAGATATCTGGGCAGACAAAAAAATGAAGCGGTGAATACACCCTTTGCAGATGCTTTTTCAAAGATTAAGTTGTAACTTTTCGGAGAATCGACTATAATCAGAGGAGAAAGTCTGGTCAGGGGGCGAACATATGGTGTCACAGGAAGAATTTTTGGAAATGTTAGAAGAGATCGCAGATGAGATGCCGAGAGAGTTTTTTGATGAGCTGAACAGCGGTATCCTTCTCAAACCGGAGGCAAAGATGCATCCGGCGAGCCAGCCGTGGAAAGTTCTGTGGATCATGGGGGAATATCGCGTGAGCCACACACTGGGACGGTGCATCTGTATTTATTACGGCTCTTTTGAACAGTTGCATGCAGATCTGGATAAAGAGGCATTGAGGAAAAAAGTCCGTCATACGGTCATCCACGAGTTCCGGCATCATTTGGAATCTCTAGCCGGGGAAAATGATCTGGCAGAAGAAGATGCCCGTCAGATGGCGAGATATAAATTGGGGGACACCCCGATCTAAAGAGAGTATGACATATCACAATGATCAACGAGGCGTTGTTACTAGGAGGGATCACATGAGACTATATGATAAAGGCGTATATCTGATCGACGGCCAGAAGATCACAGAAACACCGGGGCCGGGGATCACCAGGGAAGAGGCGGCAAAAAATACGATCGCCTATGGGATCTTAAAAGCACATAATACATCCGATCACATGGAAGATCTTCAGATCAGATTTGACAAGCTCACATCCCATGATATCACTTTTGTGGGGATCATCCAGACGGCCAGGGCTTCCGGATTGGAGAGATTTCCAGTCCCTTATGTCCTGACGAACTGTCATAATTCCCTGTGTGCAGTGGGAGGGACGATCAATGAGGACGATCATATGTTCGGGCTTACCTGTGCGAAAAGATATGGCGGCGTCTATGTCCCCCCCCACCAGGCAGTCATACACCAGTATGCCAGGGAGATGCTGGCCGGAGGCGGTAAGATGATCCTAGGATCGGACAGCCATACCCGTTATGGGGCGCTGGGGACTATGGCTATGGGAGAAGGCGGGCCGGAATTGGTGAAGCAGCTGCTGGAGCAGACGTATGACATCCCCATGCCGGAAGTGGTAGGTGTCTATCTGAAAGGGAGTCCGGTACCCGGTGTGGGTCCCCAGGATGTGGCTCTCGCCATCATCGGAGAGGTCTTCGAGAACGGTTATGTGAAGAATAAGGTGATGGAATTTGTAGGTCCTGGCGTCTCTGGATTATCTGCTGATTTCCGGATCGGAGTGGATGTGATGACCACGGAGACGACCTGCCTGTCTTCGATCTGGAGGACAGATGAGAAGATACGGGAATTCTATGAGATCCATGGGAGGAGCGGGGAATACCGGGAACTGGAGCCGGGACAGGTGGCTTATTACGACGGGATGATCGAGATCGACTTAAGTGAGATACGCCCCATGATCGCTATGCCCTTCCATCCCAGCAATACCTATACGATCGAAGAAGTGAACGCCCACTTGAAAGATGTGCTGGCAGATGTGGAGGAACGTGCAAAGGTCAGCCTGGACGGGCAGGTGGAGTTTTCATTACAGGATAAAGTCGTGGACGGGCGGCTCTACGTGGAGCAGGGGATCATCGCCGGGTGTGCCGGGGGCGGCTATGAGAATATCTGTGACGCCGCAGATATCCTGCGGGGCGCCAGCATCGGTGCGGACCGGTTCACATTGAGTGTGTATCCGGCAAGTACTCCGATCTATATGGAACTGGCGAAGAATGGTGTGTTGGCTGATCTGATGCGCACAGGAGCAGTGGTGAAGACCGCATTCTGCGGGCCATGCTTCGGTGCAGGGGATACGCCGTCTAATGGTGCGCTGAGCATCCGCCACTCCACCAGGAATTTCCCCAACCGGGAGGGTTCTAAGATCCAAAACGGTCAGATCTCTTCGGTGGCGTTGATGGATGCCCGGTCCATAGCGGCGACAGCGGCAAACAAGGGCTTTCTGACCCCGGCCACAGAATATGAGGGTACTTACAGAAGGCCTAAGTATTTCTTTGACAAGACCATCTATGAAAATCGTGTATTTGACAGCAAGGGTGTGGCAGATCCGGAGGCAGAGATCCAGTTTGGACCCAATATCAAAGACTGGCCGTCCATGCCGGCATTGCCGGAGCATCTGCTGCTGCGTGTGGTCTCAGAGATCCATGACCCGGTGACCACGACGGATGAACTGATCCCCTCCGGAGAGACTTCTTCCTACCGTTCGAACCCGTTGGGACTGGCAGAGTTTACACTCTCAAGGAAAGACCCGGCATATGTAGAGCGGGCAAAAGAGGTGAAAAAGGCAGAGGATGCGATCCTCCGGGGAGAAAGCCCCGTGTCCGTATCGGCAGGATGGGAGAAGGTACTGGAGACGGTGAAAAAAGAATATCCACAGGTGAGAGAAAAGGACGGAGAGAGCCTGGGTGTGGGGAGTACGATCTTCGCAGAAAAGCCGGGAGACGGCTCTGCCAGGGAACAGGCGGCTTCCTGCCAGAAAGTATTGGGCGGCTGGGCCAATATCGCCAGGGAATATGCGACGAAACGCTATCGTTCCAATCTGATCAACTGGGGGATGCTCCCTCTGTTGATAGGGGAAGGAGAACTGCCATTTAAGAACGGGGACCATCTGTTCTTGCCGGATATACGCCGTGCCATCGCACAGAAGGCGGATAGTATCCAGGCATTCTGTGTGGGGGACCACCTGACACCTTTTACAGTGGCTGTGGGGGATCTGACAGATGATGAGCGTGCGATCATCCTCCAGGGCTGCCTGATCAATCACAATAGAAGATCTTAATGGTCTACAGGATAAACAGGAGTGGTGATGAGAGTAAGGGCAATGGCAAAGATCAATCTGGGTCTGGATGTGCTGGGCAAGAGGGAAGATGGATACCATGAAGTCCGGATGGTGATGCAGACCATACAGATGTATGATGTGATCGATATATGTAAAACGTCTGAGCCGGGGATCCAGTTGCGCACAAATATCCCTTATGTGCCGACAGATGAACGGAATCTGGTCTATAAAGCCGCGCAGATGCTGATGGATGAGTTTGGCATCAAAGGCGGGCTGCAGATAGATCTGCAGAAATTTATCCCGGTATCCGCGGGTATGGCAGGGGGGAGTTCAGATGCAGCCGCCACGCTGGTGGCGGTCAACCGCATGTTCCGGCTGAAGCTTTCAAAGAGGGGATTGATGAAACGTGGACTGGCTATCGGCGCGGATGTGCCCTACTGTGTGAAGCGGGGGACGGCTCTCGCAGAGGGTATCGGGGAGAGGCTGACCGTACTCCCTCCTGCCCCCCAATGCTATGTCCTGGTGGGAAAACCGGCAGTGAATGTATCCACCAGACAGGCATATGGATCCCTGCATCTATCTGAGATCACCCGCCACCCTGATATCTACAGTCTGGTGCAGGCCATCAGGGATCAGGACTTGAAGGCGATGATCCCCCATATGGAGAATGTGTTTGAGTCGGGTATCACCAGGGAAAATCCTGTGATCGGACAGATAAAAGAACTGATGTTGGAAAATGGCGCTCTACACGCCATGATGAGCGGGAGCGGCCCAACGGTGTTCGGTATCTTCGATTCCTGGGCAGGCATCCGCAGAGCAGCAGGCGTGCTGCGTGAAAGCCAGATGGCCCGCACCGTTTTTGCCACCCGCTTTTTTAATAATAAGGGGAAAAAATAAATGAAAAACCGTTTTTCCATGGAGATGGATGAGTATCTGCCGCTTCGGGATGCGGTGTATAAGACACTCCGGCAGGCGATCCTAAGGGGGGAACTAAAACCCGGGGAACGCTTGATGGAGATCGCCCTTGCAGAAGGATTGGGAGTCAGCCGCACGCCTATCCGGGATGCTATCCGGAAACTGGAACAGGATGGGCTTGTGCGGATGATCCATAGAAAAGGGGCGCAAGTGGCAAATATAACAGAGAAAGACCTGACAGATGTGTTGGAAGTACGCATCGGGTTAGAATGCATGGCGATCGATAAAGCATGCCAGATGATCCATCAGGAGCAGTTGGAACAGCTGGAGCGTTCTGCGAAGGGGTTCAAGGATGCGGTCCAGGGAGGTGACCTGACGGAGATGGCGGAGGCGGATAAAGATTTCCATGAGATCATCTACCGGGTCTCTGGAAATAAATGTCTGATCGAGATGCTGGCAAATCTCAGGGAACAGATCTATCGTTATCGGATGGAATATCTAAAGGAAGAAAATGTCCGCAAGATATTGGTGGAAGAGCATGTGCAGATAGTCGGAGCCATACGGGAAAAAAATGCCCAGAAAGCAAAGAATATCATTTATAGGCATATCGAAAACCAGCGTGTGGGTATCATACGGAGTATACGGATGTATTAGACGGTATCTGAGCCACCCTTTCAGCAGGGTGGCTCATCTTTCAGTGGTTTTTAAAAAAGGGAAAGGAGGCCGTCTATATATTTTTGGGTCATCCAGAGGACTGTGTCCACAGCGTTTCTTTCAGGTATCCTTTCGCTGCTAAGATCTGGCATACCTGCCATCCTGAGGATCTGATACCCTGCCTGCCAAGCCTCCTGTGGTCTGAGCAGTCCCCACCCTATCTGGTCGAGGAGATGGGCATACAGAGAGGTGCAGGTCACGAGCATATCTCCAGTCTTTATGTTATCCAGCCGGTTTTGGAAAGCGTATCTGGGGAGACTCCCTTTTTTCTGATAGATATCCCACAGGGAATCTTCGGTGACTCCGAATCTGTCCATACGGCGGATGATATCATGCTGGGAGCCCGGGGTCAGTCCGGTCTGGAGGGATAAGGCTTCTTTTACAGCCTTTATCACGGTCTTTCCGATGCATTCGCCTAATCTACTGTGGTGTCCGGCGTCGGTCAGTCTGCGTTCTGAAGCGGTATTGCATATGAGGATCGTTCCGTCTGTACCGGATCCAGTGGCCAGACCTGAGGAATAGCGGCTGGGCGCCAGCAGTTCCTGGATGGCGGCGACTTTTGCTTCTGTACAGGATGTGAGTGCTTTTGTCAGAGCCCCGTCCGGGAGATCGGCGTCGATGTGTAAGATGATATTGATCGTTCCTGGTTTTTCCGGTCTTTCAGTGTAAGATGCCGGATCCCCGATGCGGCATGCATTGTTCTCGATCCCGCCTGTCACGATGGCGGTCACGGTAAGATCTTCCTGGGTCATGGACTGTATGGAGACATGCTTCATGCTGGCAGCTGTGCAAAAACCCGTACATTTTTCCGGATCCAGGCCCATGTCCTCTCTGGCTATGATATCCAGGTGTGTGCGGTAGTCTTTGGCCCGTAGTGCGAACTGCATGCCGGGGCCGGGATTTCCATCGTTGTTAAAGACTGCCTGAAGATCAGTCCGGCACCCTCCCTGGTTCAGTCCGGTACTCAGTACTTTCCGTGGCCCTTTGAAATATAGGACAAGGGACTTTTTATAATGGTGCAGTTCGTCGCCGCAGGTCAATTGATATATCTTCATCTTATGCCTCATTTATCATTCTGTAGATTTATCTGTAATTTAAAGTTATCTAGAGCGTGTCTTAAAGATCATTCACGTCAACCGCACGCCCCACTTTGCGGTCGATCTGCCCCGCATTCTGTCAGCGTAGCCCGCTACGCCTCCCTCATTTGGGATAGATTCCCCACAACCCGAGACGCACGATTGACATAAAGTATTTTTAAGACACGCTCTAAGGTTTTAAACTATGTTCTAAGATCTCCAGAAAGGTATTGTTATCTTCTATATAGGTGATCTTCTTGGTCTTTTCCAGGGAGCTTATCCGTTCAGCCAGCTTACCGTTGGTGTGGTCATTGCGCAGGATATTTCTGTGGATGTAGAGCTGCCCCGCTGTATTTTCCAAGCCCTGCAGGTTCATGATATTACCCTCGCCGAAAGGCACGCCGGCGACCAGGATGATGTCCGCATCTTTCATAAGATTTAAGTTTTCCGCTTGTTTTTCCGCAGTGACCGGAGTGAATGGCTCGATCTCTATGCATTGGATCCCCAGTTCCTGGCAGATGTGCCAGTCCTCGCTCTGTTTGTTGAGGACGCCTGCTGTGAGCGTGTATCCTTTGGCATCTAGTCTTTCGATCAGGCGTACAGCCTCCGTGGCGCCGCAGATCACGTGGATATGGCAGGATACGGATATTTTTTCTTCTTCCATGACACGGATGGGGATGATCTCCGGTTTGTGGAACAGAGGGCTTTCACGGATCATCAGTTTCATGTTGTAGAGTGATTCCATATTTTTGCGGTCGATCACTTCCTGGGGTGTCCCGTCTACAGAGACAACGCCGTCCTGGAGCATGACCATCCTCTGGCAGAAGCGGGAAGCCATGTTGATATCGTGGAGTACGGCCAGTACAGTCATGTGTTCTTCCTGATTCAGTTTGGTGATCAGTTCCATGACTTCGATCTGGTGATGGACGTCCAGGGCGGAGGTGGGTTCATCCAGGAGGATGATCCTGGGTGTCTGTGCGATGGCTCTCGCCAGTATGACCCGCTGCCGTTCTCCGCCGCTCAGTTCGTTGTAGCAGCGGTCGCGGAAGATCGCCGTGTTGGTCATCTCCATGGCCTCGTCTACGATGGCGTGGTCTTTTGGCCCTTCTTTTTTCCGGAAACCCAGATAGGGATTCCGCCCCATCATCACGATATCTTCCACGGTAAAATCATACCCTACGTGATAGGATTGGGGGACGACCGCGACCATCTGCGCCCGTTCCCGGCTCTTTAATGTGGAGTTCTCTCTCCCACAGATGGTGATATTTCCATGTTTTAAAGGGAGGAGTCCGGAGACGCATTTGATCAAGGTGGACTTTCCGGTGCCGTTGGGACCGATCAGCCCAACAAATCCTCCTTCCCGGATGGACAAGGTGACATCCTTTAAGATCTCCCGTTCTCCGTATGCTGCGGCTACATGGTGGAATCCCAGTATCGTTTCATTCATGAGAGTCCGCCTCCTTTCTTCATCCGGCTGAGTAGATAAATGAAAAAAGGACCTCCGCATAGGGAAGTGATGATCCCCACCGGGATCTCCCATACAGCCATGCTCCGTGCCACTGTGTCACAGATGATCAGGAATGTACCCCCGAAGACCAACGACAAGGGCATCAAGATCCGGTGCTTCGGGCCGGCGATCATGCGCACCACATGGGGGACGACAAGGCCGACGAAGCCGATGATCCCGGTGACAGAGATCACAGCGGCTGTGATGACGGTGGAGGCGAACAGGACTTTCTTTTTCAGGAGTTCTACATTTACGCCTAATTGGACTGCAGTCTCTTCGCCTGTGAGCATGATGTCCAGTTCCCGGCAGGTGGTGGAGAGGAGCAAGATCCCCAGGAGGCTGTATGGCAGCACCAGGAGGATCTGTTCCCAGCCTTTTCCGTTCAGGCTGCCCATGGTCCAGAACATGATCTGGTCCATGCTCTGCTTATTCATGATCATGATGATCGACATGGCGGCTGATAACGTCTGGCTCACGGCGATCCCTGACAGGAGCAATGTGGCTACAGGTACTTTTTTGCCCACTTTTGAGATGTTATAGACCAGCGCGATCGTAAGGAAAGCCCCGGCAAATGCCAGTAGGGTCGTCCCGTTCATCCCCAAAAGCCTCCTGTCAAGATGCAGGACGATGCCGATGGAGGCGCCCAGGGCGGCGCCGGATGATACACCCAGGACAAAAGGGTCTGCCATGGGATTCTTAAAGATCCCCTGGAAGCCGCAGCCGCACACCGCCAGGGATGCTCCGGCGAGGAAGCCCAGGACGACCCTGGGGAGACGTACATTCCGGATGATGGTGATGCTCCCGTCGGTGATCCCTTCCATATTGATATCCAGGTGTAGGAACTCATGCAGCAGGATCCGGTTGGCATCCTGAAAAGGGATGGATGCGATCCCGGTCACTGTACACACATACATGATCCCTATGCATAGCAGGATAGACAGGGGGATCGTCCATCTTCTGTCCTGACTTTTCATCTGTATCCCCTTTTTCCCGCTCATGAGGATGATCCCGGGTAGATCTGTTCTGCCAGGAGTCTCATCCCTTCGACCACACGGGGGCCGGGGCGCTGGATCATGTCTGCCTCATCCGAGAGGGCTTCATAGAAGATGATGTGGTCATTTTTTATGCAATCCAGATCGCTGAGCCCGGAAGTCTCTTTTAGTTCGTCAACTGTAGGGTAGAGGGAGAGATAGATATCGGGGTCTTTCTCGATGATCGTTTCTACAGAGAGCTGCGGGTAGGCTTCATTGGTATCTGCCGCGATGTTTTCCACGTCCAGTTTGTCCAGCATGTCATCCAGCAGGGAGCCGGGGCCTGCGCTGTAGAAAGAACCGATATCGATGCAAATGGACTTTGTTTCTTTTTTAGCGGCAAGGGCATCTTGTATCTCTTTCAGTCCGGTATCCATGGAATCCACCAGTTTTTCTGCGTTTTCTTTCAGATCAAGGATCTCTCCAGCCTGTAAGATCACATCCTGTACACCCTCTACAGTATTTGCGGAAAATACGATCACTTTTGCCCCGGCGGCCTCTACCTGTTTCCGGATGTTGTCGTCAATGTAGTCTGAGGCAAAGATCACATCCGGCTCCATGGAGATGATCAGCTCTGTATTCGGCGCTGTATAAGTACCGATGGATGCTATCTCGGCGGCTTCTTCCGGATAAGAACAGTAATCGGTCCTGCCTTTTACCCGTTCACTGGCGTCCAATGCGAACAAGATCTCTGTGTTGGCGGGGGACAGGGAGATCACCCGCGCGGGTTCTTTTTCAATGGTCACTTCGTTTCCAAGGCTGTCCGTGACCGTGAGAGGGTAGACAGTACCCTTTTCTGTGTCCTTACTTTCCTCTCCAGCTGCCTGGGGAGTGTTTTGGTCTGTTCCCTGACTTTTATCGTTTCCGCATCCAGTCATAAAACTTGTTGTCAGTATCAGGATGATCGTCGTTAAGATCGTTATCCATTTGGTCCGCATCATACACCTATCCTTTCTCTGCCACATAAAAAACCACTCCTGGACTATTGTATCAACAAGCTGACTTCTGCATCGATCATACCGCCTATCTTGCCATCTGCTGCGTTGGTCTACACTTCGTTCCGGTCCGTGCTGAACATGTGCCACTGGCACATAGCACCGTT
>CANTEW010000054.1 GCA_947652925.1 uncultured Lachnospiraceae bacterium | reverse complement strand
TCTAGTTTTAAGGAGGAAAGACTATTATGAATGGTCAAACAAAGAATAGGAAGGATAGGCGGCGCTTCGCAAAGTTGATGAGCCTGATGCTTTCTGCTTCTCTTATGTTCGGCAATATGGCGGTCGCTTCTGCAGGTGTTGTAGAAGGAAATCCGGACGCAATATTGCCTGATAACATGGAAAGCCCCAACATTGAAAATGAATTTGGAGATGGAGAACTACAGGCAGGAACAGAATCTAATAATGGTGCTCTTACATTAGTCGTCTCACCAAATGAAATGGATTGGTATCATGGAAAAGTGTCTGTCAGCTGCAGTGTCAGTGGATCGACTAGTTACAATGTATACGTAAGTGACAATACAACGGTTGAGATCGGATCTGCAGTATCGGTAGATAGTGGTATGATCAGTGCAGGCGATAGCTACAAGGATGTATATGAGGTAAGTTCGAATGATGTAAGTAAAAATGTTATTGTAGCAGTGAGCGATCGTCAGGCTTATTCAAGTATCGGTAGAGTAAATCTTGCAGAGCCAGACAGAGAAGGTATTATCTCTGCAAATATTAATGAGGGTACAGTGATCAGTGTAAATATATCAGGAGATGAGGTAAATGTTAGTCCAGAGGCATCTGCGGACGTGATCAGATTGTTGGCAGATAAACCTGAAGATCAGGAGACGGTTTCTGGAGATGATGCATGGGAATATACATGGGCAATAGATAAAGGAGTTTCAGAAGGTGCCCCTGTTGCATTAAAGATAAAAGCCACTAGTGAGAATGGATATTATACAGGAGAGCAGGAGATATCTACAAATGCTGTAGTCACATCAGTAGTAAGTGATGAAGAAACACAAGGTGAGACAAAGAGCATCAGTACTGCCGATGTTAAAGTTGAAGTTTCACCGTCTGAAAAGATTATAGAAAATGAAGATATCACAACAAGTGAATGGCTCAAAGAAAACTTTACCGTTAATAAATTAACGATCGACAATGCAGAAGTGGATCTGAGTGCGAATGAAAATGTTACCGTTGACTTGAGCGTGAGCGATATCACAGCAACTGCTAGTGGAAACGTAGCAGCGACTGTCAAGATCAGTGAAAATACGACGGTTATGGCTGGGTCAGAGTCTTACAACGGTTCTAAAGAAATGACAGGTGTAGCCTCCGTTAAACTTGAAGGCGGCGTTAATCCTCCACAGCCAGGTGTAGCAAAGAGTATCAGTACTGCCGATGTTAAAGTCGAAGTCTTACCATCTGAAAAAACTGTCAGTGATGCCAACATCGCTACAGCCGGATGGCTCAAAGACAACTTTACTGTAAATAAATTGACCATTGACAATACAGAAGTAAAACTGAGCGAGAATGCCAATGTTACTGTTGATCTGAGCGTAAGCGATATCACGGCGACTGCCAGTGGAAACGTAACAGCAATTGTCAAGATCAGTGAAAATACAACCGTTATGATCGGAAGCCAGTCTTACAACGGATCCAAAGTAGTAACAGGTGTAGCCACCGTTAAACTTGAGGGCGGCGTTAATCCTCCACAGCCAGGTGTAGCAAAGAGTATCAGTACTGCTGACGTTAAAGTCGAAGTCTTACCATCTGAAAAGACTGTCAGTGGTGCTGATCTTGTAACAGCTGGATGGCTGAAAAACAACTTTACCATAAATAAATTGACGATCGACAACGCAGAAGTAAAGTTGAGCGAAAATGCCAATGTTACAGTCGAACTGAGCGCTAAGGATATCACTAAAACTGCCAGTGGAAATGTAACGGCAACAGTCAAGATCAGTGAAAATACAACTGTAATGGCAGGAACGCAATCTTATAACGGCACAACAACAGCAGAAGATGCTGGCAATTACGTGATCGCCGCGATCGATGAGAAAGACCACCTCACAATGGCATACTGTAAAGTAGACAAAGCCGTTATAAAGACAGTCGAAGTCGCAGCCGGCAAGCTCAACCTGAAAGTAAATATCAAAGATGGCAAAGCCGATGTGATCACAACGAACCAGCCGACTGTAACAAAGATCAATGGTAAAGTCGTACCGGAAGGCCTCACATCAAAAGACTTTACATTTGAGTGGGAAGTACCTACTTCACCGACTAAAGGCCAGAAGATCGATCTTGTAGTAAAAGCAGCCGCTGGCAACAGATATTACACAGGCAATGCAAAGACCCCGATCGGTACGATCAACTCAGTGACAACGACCAAGAAAGCCCAGACGATCAAAGTCACACCGGCATCTGTTTCCTTAAAACAAAGCGCTACAAAGAAATCCAAGACGATCAAAGTTGCCAGCGCCAAAGGAACGATCAAAGCCACACTTGATAAAGCCGGCGAAAAGATAGTCAAGATGAGTACCAATAAAAATAAGACCCGGATCACAGTCGCTCCGAAGAACAAGAAAGCTGTCGGTGTAGCTAAGATCACGATCAAAGCAGAGGCGACTCCAACTTATAAAGCTTCTAAAGAGATCACAGTAAAAGTGACTATTGTACCGAAGAAGAAAGCATCCGCAAAGATCACAAATATCAAGATCACCCCGCTCAAGAAAAAAGGACAGGCAAAAGTGACCTGGAAAGCAACAAAGAAAAAAATGTGACCGGATATGAGATCCAGTATTCCAGCGATAAGAAGAACATCAAAAAAGGTAAGATCCAGAAATCTAAAACATTAAAAAATCTAAAAGCCAAGAAATTCGTTTATGTCCGGATCAGACCATATTACAAAGAGAAGGGCGCAATAAATCCTGGAAAATGGACAAAAGTGATAAAAAGTAAGAAAAAAATAAGTAAATAGATCATTTTTATTGTTTTTGATATGCACCATCAAAAGACGAACGGCCTATGTGGGACTTTTTCTGCATAGGCTATTCGCCTATAAACAAAGTGGCAAGACTCAAAACTTTACGGCTATAAAGGAAAGGAAACGGAATGAGACATTATCGAGAACGTTCAGCTGTCCTGACCATCGTAGGCATATGTCTGTGCTGTTCGTGTTCAAGCGCAGCGGACACGAAGATCTATCATGCGGAAACATCCATGGATTATTATACAGCAGTTTCCGACTTGGTGAAAGAAGCAGATACAATGGTCATATCCACTGATAAAGGAAAATATGAAAGCGCCCGTCTGCTCATCAAAGGCGATACCGGCCTGGATCTCACTGGATATAAAGGCGTATGCAAAGTGATCACCGATCCGCAAGGGCACTATACAGTCCAATTTTCCTCCAGTGCATGTGCAAAAAAAGCCTCTGAAAAGTTAAATACTCTCGACTCGGTAGAATATTCTGAGCCTGATGGAAAAATGGGTATAGATGCCGATCCTGGAATAGACGATAGTCTTCCAACAGAACCGTTGGAAACCGCAGAGGACCAAACGGAAGGAACCCCAGAACAACAAGCCAGAACACCAAACGAAAGTTTGGAAGAAAAGAGCGGGACCGACATCCTGGGTGTTACTGCTGCTGCATCATCAATGGACTATTATAAGGACGTTGCTCAGATGGTAAAGGACGAGGATACGCTGATAACATCCAGCAGCAGCGGAGAATTTGAAAGCACTCGTTTGTTAATCAAAGACAACGGCTCCGGCGAGGACTTTTCCTCATATGAAGGCGTACGTGGAGTAGCCAAAGATGATGAAGGACATTGCACTGTCCAATTCGCCACCAGTGAACAGGCTGAAGAAGCCTATAACAGACTCAACACATTGAGTGCTATAGATTATGTAGAAGCCGATGGAAAAATAACACTCCTGTCTTCAGAAAACACAGAAACAGAGATACGTTCTGAAATTGCATCATCGCATAATTTCTGGGGCATCAGCCACATTGGCGCAGCTGAATATGCCTCTTATGCACGGAAGACGTCCACCCGGACGATCAAAGTCGCTGTCGTTGATACAGGCGTTGATGCTTCTCATACATACCTGGAGGGACGCGTCCTCAACGGATACGATTTTGTAGGAAACGACGCTGACCCAATGGACGAACATTATCATGGTACACATGTTGCAGGTACGATCGTGGATTGTACATTGGGGCTCGTTAATATCAAGATCATCCCCATACGTGTCTTAAATGCCCGGGGCAGCGGAACTTATTCTGGTGTAGCTTCTGGGATACGCTATGCCGCCGAGTGCGGGGCAGACGTGATCAATCTGAGCCTTGGCGGCAGCCACAGCGCATTGATCGATGAGGCTGTCCGTTATGCGACTGGAAAAGAATCCCTCTGCGTCGTGGCAGCTGGCAACGATAATATGGATATAGGCAGGAGCAACGGTTGTCCGGCTCACATTGAAGAGGCTCTTACAGTCAGCGCAGTGAACAGCTCGGAGGAAAAAGCATATTTTTCTGATCATGGCACAGCTGTCGATCTGTGTGCCCCTGGCGTTGATATTTACAGTTGTGTACCTGGAGGGAGTTACCGTATTTTGAGCGGTACATCCATGGCGGCACCGCATGCAGCGGCCTGTGCTGCTCTGCTGAAACTGAAAGATCCATCCTTGACTCCAGCACAGTTGGAACAGGCGATGCAGGGATCATGTCGTGATCTAGGAGCGGCAGGTAAAGATGAGTATTACGGATATGGGATCATAGACCTTCGCGGGAGTATCGAAGAAGATCCTGCAACACTCACTCTGTCGGATACAGATGTAGTGCTGGAAAACAACGAGAGTAAAAGGATCGCTGTGACCGCAGGTGGGAATCTGCCTGCAGGATATGAACTTTCTTACAGCATCAATGGATCTGGCTTTACATGTAACTTAGAAGGCGATTGGTACGGTTCTGGTCTCCGCCACGATCTGTCCATCGAAGCAAATGGATCTGGAAAGGGAACGGTCGTCGTTTATCTGGAAGACAGCGACTCCCATTCTGTACTCGCGACAGCGCGGATCTCTGTCCAGGTCGGCACAGTATCATATCCACTCGGCGGAACAGTCACTGATTGGCAGTGTCTGGAATCTGCTCATGAATACGCACCTAATTCCGACTACACATGGGTCTACACAGATACAGAGGCGTCTCGTGGGATGACACTCACATTCAGCGATGATACAGAGACAGAAAGCGGATACGACTACATTTACATCTATAGTGGCAATGCGACCGATACAGACGACATCCTTGTGGGGAGATATTCAGGCAGCGAGTTGAGTGGCCAGCAGATAAACGTACCCGGTAATACGGTCAAGATCCGTCTGCAGTCAGATCACTCCAACAATGGCTACGGCTTCAAAGTAACAGATCTGCAGGCCAGTACAGTCAGATACCCAGAAGGCAGTCTCTCCGTGGAGGATTGGCATGACCTGGAATCTTGTCACGATTATCAAAATAATGCCAATTTTACATGGAAATACACAGCTCCAGGGAACGCGGACAGCCTGGCTGTAACATTCAGCAGTGATACAAGAACGGAGAGTAACTTTGACTATATCTATATCTATGACGGGGATGGCAACCCGATCGAAGGCGGGGCGGACGGTTATTCTGAAACGGCATTGGCAGGGAAGACAGTCAGTGTCCCCGGAAAGACAGTCCAGATCCAGCTGGTGTCTGACAGTTCGGTAAATTATTACGGATTCCGTGTCTCAGACTTAAGAGCTGTAACGTCCGGCGGCAATAGCAATGAGACCATCGTAGATAACTGGGACCAATTAGAGTCTGAACATAATTATAAAGATAATTATGAACATACATGGGTCTATACCCATACGGAAAGTGGTATCAGTGCCCTGGATGTAACATTTAATGCAGAGACAAGGACCGAAAATATCAATGACCATATCTGCATTTATACCGGCGATAACATCCAGGTGGGGGATTACACAGGCACTGAATTGGCAGGCAAGACGATCACCGTCGAAGGCAACAAGTTCAAGATCCGCCTGACCTCTGATAGCAGCATCAACTACTATGGTTTTAAAGTCGATAAGGTTGCCGGCGTGGCAGAAAATAAGAGCCCCTATCCAGAATCTGAACACAACTATAAAGATGAATGCGATGACGTCCAGGAATGGACGACAGAAGATAAGGATGCGAAGAGCCTGGATGTGACATTTGATGAGCGGACAAGAGTGGAAGACCATGACCACATCTCCGTCTACGGCGTTTACTGGCAGGGGGATGAGAAAGTCGAGGAACTGGTCGGAAAATATACAGATTATGAATTAGCAGGCAGGACGATCCGTGTTCCTGGCAAGACTGTGAAGATCGTCTGACCTCAGATTCTTCCCTGAATTTTTACGGATATAAAGTCACACGGATCACGCCGGTCTACTCGAATGTGGTGATAGGAGCGGGGACGGCTGAAGCCTATTCCGGTGGATCGGTCGATGTCCCAATCACGATCCAGAATAATCCCGGGATTGGAGGATTTTCCTTTGATATCAGTTATGATGAGAGTTTGTTGACGCTGCTCTCTATTGAAGCTGGCGCACTTATAAAGGATACGGGAATATTTTCGACCAGTGGCAAAATAGTCAGCAGGCATCATACTTCGTCAAATAACATAACAAGTGACGGCACTCTGATAAATTTAAGATTCCGTATCAATAGCAGTGCAGAACGAGGCAGGACACCTGTCGGTATCAGTCTCCGTAATGGAAAAGACAAGAAAAATAATCTGGTGGATGCAGGAAACAAGCCTGTCGAAGCTGTATTCCAAGGCAACATGGTCGGTATTAAAGGCGGACTGTTGGGCGATATGACTGGTGATGGCATCCTGACGATGGCAGATGTGACCATATTCAACCGCGCTGTCATAGAAGATATCACCTTAGACCAGCGCCAGGAGAGACTTTCAAGACTATCTGGAAGCGATTATATCTCTATGTCGGATGTTACGAAACTCATCAATATCATCTTAGGCTCAGATTCTCAATCCAGGGCAGGCAAAAGAAATGCCATAGAAAATAGAGCACTCAAGAGTACAGCATCGATCACTGTGGGGAATGGATCTGTCCCGAAAGGAGGCGGGAAAGTATCACTGCCCGTGATGATCACCGGGAACAGCGGGATCTATGCTTTTGGATTTACTGTCACAGTTCCAGAGGGTTATACGTTTGATTCTGTTGAGAAAGGAGATCTTCTTTCAGACGAGAAGAACGGAGTGATCAAAAGTGAAGACAACAACAATGTTTCTTGGCTTAAAGGAGATCAAACATATGTAACAGGGGATGGCGTTTTATTCAAGATCGATCTGACGGCAAGTGCGGATGCACAGACAGGCCCCGTCTCGGTCGCACTGATCGGCGGACACGAAAGCAATCTGTGCGACAAAGAGGCAGCTGCAGTCCCTGTAGGATTTAAAGAAGGTACAGTCACCGTGACTGATGGGAGCATCGACCCAGATAAAAAAGACATCAGCCAAGCATCTGTCGACGCTATCCCAGACCAGGTATACACAGGTCAGGCGATCGAACCGACCGTGACCGTAAAAGATGGTAACAAGACATTGACAGAGGGAACAGATTATACAGTCACTTATCAAGACAACAAAAATGCAGGTACAGCAACGGTGACGATCACTGGTAAAGGCAGCTATACAGGATCCACAAGCCAAACCTTTATCATCAAAAGATCCACAACAGAGGACGCAAAGACTAAGATCAAAGTCGGCAGCGCATCTGTCCCAAAAGAAGGCGGGGAAGTATCACTGCCCGTAGAGATCATCGGAAACAGCGGGATCTCAGCATTTAGACTTAAGCTCATGATCCCGGATGGTTATACACTCGACTCTGTCGAGACCGGTACTCTCCTGAAAGATAAAGGAGAAGTAAAGAAAGGTGTGAACGGCCAGATCACATGGTATAACCCCAGCGGAAAAAATGTCGCAGGAGACGGCATTTTATTCAAGATCCATCTTATAGCCGAAAAGGATGCTCCTCCAGCTTCCATATCTATCACACTCATGGACGGAAAAGAGGATGATCTATGTGATGAGAAAAGAAATGCGATCCCCGTAGTATTCGAGGAAGGAACACTGACTGTAAGCTCCGAAAGTATAAGGGACGATACCAAACCTACGCCCGATACGAAAAAAGATATCAGTAAAACATCCATCAGTAAGATACCAGATCAAGCATATACAGGCTGGTCGATCACCCCAAATGTGACTGTGAAAGATGGAAATAAAACACTGCGTGAAGGGACCGATCACACAGTTTCATACAGCAATAATAAAAACGTAGGGACAGCAAAGATAAGGATCACAGGTAAAGGAAATTATACAGGTATTAAGACTGTACAATTCCGCATCAAGCGCCCGCAACCTGTAAATTCGACCAAAATAATCTATGCAGGCGGTGGCTGGATGCGTGTGAAAACAACGAAGGCAGGCAAAGCTATGGTCACTAAAGTCACACCTAATTCAAAAAGTATAGCGATACCTTCAAAAGTGACTGTAGACAGGGTATCTTATACTGTAACGACTATCGGATCATATGCATTTTATAGAGCTGATAAGGTAACGAAGATCACAGTCCCCCGTTCAGTGAAAACAATCCAGAAAAATGCATTCAAAGGTGCTAAGAAGCTTAAGACTTTAAAACTGGATATAAATAAAGCTAGTCAGACAAAGATACAAAAAGGTGCATTTTCAGGTCTGAACACTAAGAAGATGAGCATTAAAGTGAATATCTCCACAAATAATAAAATGTTGAAAAATATCCGGAAATCTCTGAAAAAAGCTGGATTTAAGGGAAGAGTGAGTAAGTAAGAGCATGAAGAGCGAGCCTGTCCATTGTGACAGGTTCGCTCGAAGCTGTAAAAACCTCTGTGTCTATAGAAAATAAGACTTTCCGGTTTCAACATCATACTTGATTTTATCGCATCGATATGGTAGCATAAAGATATTATAGGAAAAGTATATTGCTTCGATGCTCAGGTTATTTATCATGTAAGTATGGCAAAGGAGATGGTTGGTATAAATCCCATAATCTTCACCAACTCAGCGGAAATATCCCCAATACGTAATGGTGCAAAAAGAATAATAAAGGACAGCGTCTTCCGAAATCTCTTCTCTCAAAAGAAATACTTATTGCAGCTTTATCAGGCGTTGCATCCGGAGGATAAAAATGTTACGAAAGCAGACCTTGAGTATGTAACTTTGCAAAATATAATGATAAATACAGACTATAATGATCTAGGCTTTCTTATAGGAAACCGTTTGATGATACTGGTAGAGGCACAAGCAACATGGTGTGTGGATATCATTGTAAGATGTGTCATGTATCTTGCACAGACATGGAAAGACTATTTCATTCGAACAAAACAAAGTGTCTATTCTACTACTCCTTTGAACTTTCCTGAACCTGAATTGTACGTGGTCTATACAGGCGATGAAGTTATAGAAAAGAAAGTGATACAGCTTTCGGAAGAATTTTTCAATGGCAGGCGGATAGCAGTTGAAGCAACGATCAAAGTGATCACTGGGAGTGACGCTGATGACATTTTAAGCCAATATATTGTATTTGCCAAAATAGTTGACGCACAAAGAAAACTGTATCCAGGTAACAGCCGGAGAGCCGTTACAGAGGCAATCAGGATCTGCAAAAATAAAAATATACTGAAAACTTATTTGGAAGAGCGTGAAAAGGAGGTTGTTGATATAATGGTGACACTTTATAGTCAGGAAGAAGCCGTGGAACAGTATGTTATCAGCAAACAATTTGAAGCTGAGATCAAAAGTGCAGTACAGTCCTGCCGTGATTTCGGTAAAACAGTTACTGAAGCTATCTCTTACCTTATGAAAAGATTTGGATTTTCAGAAGCAAGGTCTCAAAAAGAGGTAGAAAAATACTGGAATTTATGATCCTATGATCAAATACTTGCCTCCCTATCAGAACACTTTGATCAGTCTGCACTTCTGATAAGGCGGCTTTTTTAATGCTCGATCCAAACGATCAGTGTACAGTACACTAGAACAAGCCTGTCGTGATGTACAGGCTTGTTCTTCATACTCTTACTTACCCACTCTTCCCTTAAATCCAGCTTTTTTCAAAGTCTTTCGGATATTTTTCAACATCTTGTTACTTGTGAAGATATTCACTTTAATGCTCATCTTCTTAGTGTTCAGACCTGAGAATACGCCTTTTTGTATCTTGATCTGAGTAGGTTTATTAATATCCAGTTTCAAAGTCTTGAGTTTCTTAGCGCCTTTGAATGCATTTCTCTGTATCAACTTCACTGAACGGGGGATCGTGATCTTCGTTGCTTTTTTAGCTCTGGAGAATGCATTGGGGCCAATAGTCGTTACTGTATAAGATACCATTTCAACAGTTACTCTTGAAGGTATCGTGATGCTTTTTTTCCTAGATGTGACAGCGGCGATCGTAGCTTTCCCGGCCTTTGTTGTTTTTACACGGAGAGTATTGCCGCCTACTGAGATGGTTCTGGTCAAATTTCGGAGTTGTGGACGTTTGATGAGGAATTGTATGGTCTTAGTGCCAGTATAATTTCCTTTACCTGTGATCTTTATCGTCGCTGTCCCCACATTTCTATTATCACTGTATGAAACTGTGTAGTCAGTCCCTTTCTGCAATGTCTTATTTCCATCTTTCACAGTCACGCCCGGTGTGATCGGCCGGCCTGTATAGGTTTGATCTTGGATCTTATCGATAAATGTTTCACGGATATTTTTTTTCGTATCTGTATCTGGCCGATCATCATCCCCGGTATTGTCGGAGCCTACGGTCAGTGTTCCGTTTTCAAAGACTACGGGGATCGCATTTCCCTGTTCATCACACAGATTATCCTCTTTTCCGCCCATGAGCGCGATGGATACAGAAGCTGCCGGAGCATCCTTTTCAGCTATGAGATGGATCTTAAATAAAACGCCGTCCCCTGTGACATTTTTTCCGCTGGGATCATACCAAGTGATCTGATCGTTCACACCTTTCTTTACTTCTCCTTTATCTTTCAGGAGAACGCCTGTCTCGACAGAGTCAAATGTATAACCATCAGGGACAGTGAGCTTAAATCCAAATGCAGAGATACCGCTGTTTCCGGTGATCTCTACGGGCAGAGAAACTTTCCCGCCTTCTTTTGGGACAGATGCGCTGCCGACTTTGATCTTAGTCTTTACGTTTTCCGGAGCTGATCTTTTGATGATGAAAGTCTGGGTGATGGAACCTGTATAATTGCCTTTACCAGTTATCGTCACAGTTGCTGTACCTATATCTATATTATCCTTATAAGCAACTGTATAATCAGTCCCTTCTGTCAATGTCTTGTCACCCTCTTTTACAGTCACGGTCGGCCTCATGGCCTCACCTGTATAGATCTGATCTGGGATGGCGTCGACGGATGCTCTGTTGATATCTTTTACTGGATCACTGCTGCCATCGCCAACGGTCACTGTGCCGGCTTCGAATTCTACAGGGACAGCTTTCCCCTGGGCATCGCACAGCTCGCTTTCGTTGCCGTCAATAAGTGCAACGGAAACAGTGCCTGTGGCAGCGTCTTTTGCAGCAGTCAGCTGGATGTTGAATAGGACACCGTCGCCTATGGCATCCGTATTGTCTGGAGCAGACCAGTTGATGCGGCCATTTGCGCTTTTTGTCACTTCTCCTTTATCTTTCAGGAGGGCGCCTGTCTCAACAGAATCAAATGTATAGCCGCTCGGTATGGTGAGCGCGAATCCAAATGCTGCGATGCCGCTGTTCCCGGTGATCTCCACGGGCAGTGATACGCTGCCGCCATCTTTGGATACGGATGCACTGCCGACTTTGATCTTTGCTTTTCCTTCATCAGAAGTTGATGCTTTGATGATAAAAGTCTGGGTGATGGAACCTGTATAGCTGCCTTTGCCAGTGATCGTTACAGTTGCTGTACCTATGTTTGTATTGTCCTGATAAGTGGCTGTGTAATCTGTTCCCTCTGTCAATGTCTTGTCGCCGTCTTTTATAGTCACTGATGGTTGTATCGCCGCGCCTGTGTATATCTGATCCGGGATGGCGTCGACAGATGCCTGACTGATATCTTTTGCAGGATCGCTGCTCCCATCATCTACGGTGACTGTACCTTCTGTAAACTCTACAGGGATCGTATTTCCTTGTACATCGCACAGGTTACTCCCTTTTCCGTCGATAAGTGCCACAGAGACAGGACCTGTGAGTGCATCTGCTCCTACGGTCAGTTTAAGATTGAATAGAACGCCGTTCCCTGTCATATTTGTTCCGTTTGGTTCAAACCAGGTGGCCTTGTTGTTTGCACCTTTCGTCACTGCGCCAAGATCTTTCAGCAGCTCGCCTGTCTCAACAGAGTCAAACGTATAGCCTTCTGGCAGTGTGAGCTGGAATCCGAAAGCAGAGATACCGCTGTTCCCTGTGATCTCTACGGGGAGGGTCACCTGCCCGCCGCCTTTCGGGACAGATCCATTACCAACGGTGACTTTTGCTGTATTCTGGAGTGATCTGTCCTCTTTTGCGTTTCTTTTGCCCGCTCTTGCCTGGGGATCCAGTCCTAAGATGATACGGTTGAGACGTACAACATCCGCCATAGAGACATAATCACTCCCGGCTATCCTTGCGAGGCTTTCCTGTCGTTGGTCCAGTACGACCAGCTCTAAGATGGCGCGGTTGAGGATCACCACGTCTGCCATGGTCAATTCGCCGTCGCCTGTCATATCGCCTAATAATCCGCCCAGGATATCGACCATACTGCCCTGGAAGATCGCTTCGATAAACTTCCCGTCTTCATCTACCAGATTATTTTTCTTATCTTTTCCGTTATGGAGGCTGATGCTGACAGGCGTCCTGCCCGCTGCTGCACTGCTGTTCACACGGAATCTCAGGTTCATCAATGTGCCGTCACCGACTACGTTCCCTGCAGAGGAATACCAATTGATGATATTACGGTTCGTACTGAAAGATCCCTTATCCTGTATGAGGGAGCCAGTCCCGATGGAGGATAAAGTCAGCAGACTCTCATCGTAATCGATGTCAAGGGAAAAGCCTGCGATCCCCGGATTATTTTGGATCGTGACCGGTATCTCCACGGATCCGCCGGAATAGACCTGGGCGGTCTCTGCGGCTATCACTACGTCAGAATAGACCGGGGTGATCCTTGTGACTTTGTATCCATAAAAGTTCAGAGAAGAATCTGAAGTCAGCTGGATCTTCACTTTCCTGCCAGGGACCCGGATCGTCCTGCCTGCTAATTCTGTACCCGTATATTTTCCCACCAATTCCTCGACTGTCTCATCCCCGCGCATGTAAACGCCGTAGATGGAGATGTGGTCATGCCGATCTTCTACTTTCGTCCGTTCATCAAATGTTACATCCAGGCTCTTCGCTTCTTTTTCCTCAGCAGTCCATTCTTTGATATCATTACACTCGTCTTTATAGTTGTGTTCAGATTCTGGATATGGATTGTCTGTATTCTCTGTGATGCCGGCGACATTATCGACTTTAAAACCATAGTAGTTGATACTGCTGTCAGAGGTCAGGCGGATCTTGATCTTATCGCCCTCCACGCTGATCGTCTTGCCAGCCAATTCAGTACCGGTGTAATCACCAACCTGTTCATTATCGCCTGTATAAATGTAGATATGGTCATTGATGTTTTCTGTCTTTGTCTGTGCATTGAACGTTACATCCAGACCGCTGATGCCGCTTTCAGTATGGGTATAGACCCATGTATGGTCAAAGTCATTTGCATAGTTATGTTCAGATTCCAGTCTGCTCCAGTCGTCTACGATGGTATCATTGCTATTGCCGCCAGATGTCACAGCCCTTAAGTCAGAGACACGGAATCCGTAGTAATTGACCGAGCTGTCAGATACTAAACGGATCTGGACTGTCTTACCCGGGACACTGACTGTCCTGCCCGCCAATCCTGTACCGGAATGACCGTCCGCTCCGCCTTCGATCGGGGTGCCGTTTTCATCATAGATATAGATACGGTCACAACCGCTCTCCACTCTCGTATCCTCACTGAAGGTCACAGCCAGGCTGTCTGCATTGCCTGGAGTTGTGTATGTCCATGTATAGTCAGAGTTATTTTTATAATTGTGGCAGGATTCCAGGTCGTGCCAGTCTCCTACCAAAGGAGCGCCTTCGGGGTATCTGACTGTCGTAGTCTGCAGATCAGTCACTTTAAATCCATAACTGCTCACAGAAAAATCTGAAGTCAGACGGATCTTGACTGTGTTGCCTGGGACATTCACCTGCTGCCCGCTCAGCTCATCCCCTGTATATGTCCCCACAAGGATATCGTCTGCATCAGTGGCATTTCCACTATAGATATAGATGTAGTCATAGCCGCTCTCTGTCGCTGTGTCTCCACTGAATGTGAGCGTCATCCCACGGGATGCGTCTATGTCTGTATAGATCCATGTATAGTCAGAATCATCTGCATATCCATGGGCTGATTCCAGATGCCTCCAATCTGTGACTGTACCACCGAGAGGATAGGGTATGCTGCCGACCCTCACATCGATCCTTGCTGTGGCGAGCAGAGAATGAGTGGAAGTGTCTTCCAGGTAAACGGTCAGCGTCCCTCTCCCGGCCTCTTCTCCATGGATGATCAGGTCGTGGTAAGAGCCGTACCAGCCGTTCTCATCAAGTTCGCATGAAAAACCAGCTCCGTTGATACTGTAAGAAAGTCCATATCCGGAAGGCAGATCCCCGCCTGCAGTCAAAGTGATCCGCTCACTGGTGCCGCTGCTCAATCCCACGGAAGTTTTCGATGGACTGAGCGTTGCAGGGACTTCATCGATACTCAAGCGGAGGTCTATGATGCCATAGCCATAATAGGCGTCTTTACCTGCCGAACCCAGATCGCGGCAGGATCCCTGCATCGCCTGCTCTAATTGTGCCGGAGTAAGAGATGGATCTTTCAGTTTGAGCAGGGCAGCGCAGGCCGCCGCATGAGGTGTAGCCATTGATGTACCATTCAGAGTACGGTAACTCCCTCCGGGTACACAGCTGGTGATGTCGACGCCAGGGGCACACAGATCCACAGCAGTACCATGATTAGAGAAAGATGCTCTTCCTTCTGAACTGTTGACAGCACTGACGGTAAGGGCTTCTTCAATGTGAGCCGGACAATCTGTACCTATATCTATATTATCATTACCAGCTGCCACGACACAGAGTGCCCCTTTTCCAGTGGCATAATGGATAGCTTCGTCCACCGCTGCATTGTGACTGCCGCCAAGACTCAGATTGATGATGTCTGCCCCACTGTCAGCAGCATAACGTATACCGGAAGATACACCGGAACTTGTTCCGCTGCCACGGGCGTTTAAGACACGTATGGGGATGATCTTGATATTTGCCAGCCCTAATGTACAATCTACGACCGTACCTGCTACATGTGTGCCGTGATAATGCTCATCCATGGGGTTTGCATCGTTATCTACAAAATCATATCCATTGAGGACGCGTCCCTCTAAATATGTATGAGAAGCATCTACACCTGTATCGACGACGGCGACCTTGATCGTCCGGGTGGAAGTCCTCTGTGCATAAGAGGCATACTCATCTGCTCCAATGTGGCTGATCCCCCAGGAATTATGCGTTGAGGCAGCTCCAGAACGTATCTCTGCCCCCTCGTTTTCTGAAGACAGGAGCGTCATCTTTCCATCGGCTTCTACATAATCTATAGCGCTCAATGCACCTAATCTGTCATAAGCAGCTTCTGCCTGTTGGCTGGTGGCGAACTGGACAGTATAATGCCCTTCTTCATCAGTGACAACTCTGCGTGCGCCTTCATAGGCAGAAAAATCCACGCCTGATCCATTATCCTTGATCAGCAAACGGGCGTTTTCGAATTTTCCGCCACTGCTGGAGGTTATCATCGAGTCTTCTTCTTTCACCATCTGAGCAACACTGCTGTAATACTCCATCGCTGATGTAACGGAGACCACATCCAGAGCGTTGGTCCCGCTCTTCTCTTCCAAACTTTCGTTAGGCGTTTCTGCTTGTTGCTCCGGGACTCCTTCCATCTGGTCTTCACCGGGATCCAACGGCTCTGTTAAAAGGTTCTCATCTGTCCCTGGATCTAACATCTCATCCTCGTTCATAGAAAGCGCCTCTTGCGCTCCTATGTCTGCCGCCCACACAGGAGAACAGAACAGATTTAGGCACATGGCGATCGTCATGATCAATGAGACCGCACGTTTACAGTATTTTTTCATATTGACCTCCTTCGATGGTCTGTTCAACAGATCCATAAGAGTTCCAAGACCCGGGATACGCTCCGTCCGTTTTTTGTTTCCATAACTCCATCAGGCTCAGAATATTCAACTTGATCCAGTGCATTTAGTTTTTCAGATGCTTTTCTGGCATATGCGCTGGTGGAAAACTGGACTGTATAGTGCCCTTCAGGATCGGCGATCACTTTGCATACACCTTCATATCCAGACAGATCCAGATCGGTATCGCCTTTGATGAGCAGACGGGCGCTTTCATATTTTCCTTTATCTGTGGATATGATCATGGTATCTGCTCCTTTTACCAAGTCGGAAACTGCGGTGTGATAATCCATTGCCGTTTCCGCATGATAGATCTCCACTTTTTTATCCATTTCTTCTTTTGTGCCCGCTGCACCTGAACATGCACAGGATAAATATATGCCTGCAATGATCAGGAGGACTGGATATCCTCGATAATGTCTCATCTCTCTGCCTTTCTTTTTATGGTCACTAAAGTTTTAGGTCTTATCACTCTTTTTATAGGCGAATAGCCTATGCAGAAAAAATCCTGCATAGGCCGTTCGTCTTTTGATGATACATGCCAAAGATCATAAAGAGGATCTATTTTACTTTCTTTTTACTCTTTACTACTTTTGTCCATTTTCCAGGGTTCATTGCTTTGTTCTTTTCATAATATGGTCTGATCCGAACGTAAACAACTTTCTTGGATTTTAATTTTGTCAATGTCTTTGTTGTTTTCTTGCCAACTTTAACGATAGGATCGCTATTTTTGATCTTCTTATTGAAGGAATACTGGATCTCGTATCCGGTCACATTTTTCTTCTTTGTTGCTTTCCAGGTCACTTTTGCCTGGCCTTTTTTCTTAGTCGGGGTAACTTTTACTTTTGTGATCTTAGCAGATGCTTTTTTCTTCGGTACGATAGTCACTTTTACTTTGATCGCTTTGGAAGCATTGTAAGTCTGTGTAGCGCCTGCTTTGATCGTGATCGTAGCTACGCCCACAGATTTCTTTGCCTTCGGGGCGACTGTGATCTGGGTCTTATTCTTATTGGTGGTCATCTTGACAACCTTTTTGCCGGCTTTGTCAAGTGTGGCTGTGATCGCACCCTTGGCGCCGGTGACTTTGATAGTCTTAGATTTCTTGGTCGCACCTTCTTTTAAGGAAACAGATGTTGGTGTGACTTTGATCGTCTGGGCTTTTTTGGTCACTGTCACTGAGTTGATCGTACCGATCGGGGTCTTTGCATTGCCTGTGTAGTATTTGTTGCCAGCGGCTGCTTTTACTACAAGATCGATCTTCTGGCCTTTGGCCGGTGAAGTAGGTACTTCCCACTCAAATGTGAAGTCTTTTGATGTGAGGCCTTCCGGTACGTCTTTTCCGTTGATCTTTGTTACAGTCGGCTGGTTCGTTGTGATCACATCGGCTTTGCCATCTTTGATATTTACTTTCAGGTTGAGCTTGCCGGCTGCGACTTCGACTGTCTTTATAACGGCTTTTTCAACTTTACAGGATGACATTGTGAGGTGGTCTTTCTCATCGATCGCGGCGATCACATAATTGCCGGCGTCTTCTGCTGTTGTTGTGTAAGTATATCCTTTGGAGATATCAACATTTGTACTTATCAGTTTAAGACCAGAAAGGTTGTTTTCGTTGGGGATCTGATCCATCCTGTACAGGCCGCATGTGCTGGCGATGTTAGAACTGATGATGATCTCTTCGCCCCAAGCGACTGTGTCTTTGTCGATCGTTGGCCTGGCTGGAGTCGCGCCATCCTGTAACTTGATCGTTGCTACTTTGGCTACTGTCTTTGTACCGTTATAAGATACACCGCCTATGGTCACTGGGCCGTTGACTTTTACTGTTGCTGTCACATTACCATTGCTGCTCGCTGTTACTTTGCCATCCAGATTAAAGCTCACTGTGATCTTATTTGCACTGATCTGATTTCCGCTCAGCTTATTGCTGCTGATCTGGACCTCAGTAGCTTTCATCCCTTTGACTACTGCTTCAGCTTCAGCCTGGCTGCTGACTGCCTTGCTCGCTGGGTCAGCTGTTACGTTGACGGATACTTTGTCGATGTTTACAATATCTTTATCTGCCGGGTCTGTTCCTGTATCCCCTGCCAATTTGATCGTTGCTACCTGGGATACTGTCGCCGTACCATTATAGGATACGCCGTCTATGGTCACTGGGCCAGCGACTGTCACGGTCGCTGTTACATTATTATTACTGCTCGCTGTTACTTTGCCGTCCAAGTTGAAGCTCACTGTGATCTTATTTGCACTGATCTGATTTCCACTCAGCTTGTTGCTGCTGATCTGGACTTCTGTAGCTTTCATTTCTTTAACTACAGCTACAGCTTCTTCCTGACTGCTGACGGTTTTGTTTGCTGGGTCAGCTGTTACATTTACGGATATATCTTTGATGTCTACAACACCTTTATCCCCTGGAGTTGGAGATGGTCCTGGTTCCTCGCCTCCATTATCTTCCAGTCTGACCGTTGCTACTTTAGCTACTTCAGCTGTGCCATTATAGGATACACCATCGATGTCCACTGGGCCAGCGATCGTTACGGTTGCTGTTACATTTTCATTGCTGCTCGCTGTAACATCGCCATCCAAGTTGAAGCTAACAGTGATATTCTTTTCGCCAATTTCATTGCCACTCAGCTTATTATCACTGATATATACTTCAGTAGCTGTCATTCCGTCGACTACCCTTCGTGCTTCTTCCTGGCTGCTGACGGTTTTGTTTGCTGGGTCAGCTGTTACATTTACAGATACGTTTCCGATATTTACAACACTTGTTGGTTTTTCAGATTCATCTACTACTTTGATCTTGGCTAGCTCTTTCTGCACATAACCGTTATAAGAGACTCCTTTTAAGCTTATCGTACCATTAACGCTTATAGTTGTTATAACATCACAACCCGATTGACTACTATTTGCAGAGGTCGTGTTTACGCTGATGGCTCCCTCAGTTGAGTTAAAGCTAGCAGCTGAGACTACATTATTACTAATGACTACTGCCGTTATATTATCCTTTACATTCTCAAAGGCTGCTCCAATTTCATCTGCAGTACTTACTGTGATCACACCTTCATTAATTGAAACTTTTTCCTCGTTTACTGATATAGTGATATTTTCTGAAATATCTGCAAGATTTACGCTCGATGAATCCCCCTCTGTTGCTCTTGATCGATCATCCGGTGATTCCATCGTGATTTCGTTTGGACCAATATCGTCATTTGGCCCCTCTTGCGTACCGGCGTAGACGAGCGCGGTATTGCCGAATACAAGAGAAGCAGAAAGTAACAGACTCATCAATCTTGTGAAGCGCCGCCTGTCCTTCCTATTCTTTGTTTGACCATTCATAATAGTCTTTCCTCCTTAAAACTAGA
>CANTEW010000053.1 GCA_947652925.1 uncultured Lachnospiraceae bacterium | reverse complement strand
GGAATGTCTCAGGCAATGTGTCGGGGAACGTATCGGGGAATGTCTCAGGCAATGTATCGGGCAACATCTCGGGGAATGAGGAGCCTGGGATAAAGCTCCCGGCTGTCGGCACAGCACTGGCAAAGGGCAGCGATAGATATAAAGTAGGCAAAGTGGGGACTGAACTGATATATACGGGCACTACGGCCACGGGTACAGTGAAGATCCCCGCGACAGTCACGATCGACGGGATCACATATAAGATAACATCCATCGCGGAGGGAGCGTTTAAAGAGGATGATGGACTCAAGAACGTCGTTATCGGGGAGAATGTGACAGTCATCGGCAAAGGCGCATTTTCAGAATGTATCAAGTTGAAGACAGTCACAATGGGCAAAAAAGTGGCTACGATCGGGATAGAGGCGTTCATGGGTTGTGCGGTACTCAATTCGGTCACGATCCCAAGATCAGCCAAGATCATCATGGCGAGAGCGTTTAAAGGATGTACGAAGCTGAAGACAGTCTCGATCGATCCGGGGCTTTCCACGATCGGGATAGGTGCATTTCGGGATTGTCAGTCGTTGACGATGGTCAGTGTGCCCAAGTCAGTCACGGGCATCAGGACAAGAGCGTTCAGCGGGTGTACAAAGCTTGCGGAAGTGGATCTGAGAGCTGGTCTGACTACTATTGAGGCCTATGCATTTTCCGGCTGTAAAGTACTCAGCAGCGTGACGATCCCGAAGACAGTCACAGACATCCAGACAAAGACATTTAAGGGATGCACGAAGCTGACAGTGGTCAATCTGAAAACGGGTCTGAAAACGATCGGGTACAGCGCGTTTGAAAATTGCAAGGCCCTCTACAGCATAACGATCCCGAAGACAGTCACGACGATCAAGCAGGATGCTTTCAGTGGGGATACGAAACTGACCAGTGTGACCATCGGAGCCGGATTGACAACGATCGGGAGGAGAGCTTTCAATGGATGTAAAGCCCTGTCGACTGTGACGATAAAGTCAACGGGACTGACTGTTGTGAAGAGCAGCGCCTTTTCAGGCATCGATCCTTCGGCTGTCATCCGGGTGAAGGCGTCGAGATTGTCCGCATATACAAAACTATTGAAAGGGAAAGGACAGGGCAGCGGCGTCTCTATCACAAAGATATAAATACATATCAAGGCAGAAAGGGGCAGGATAGATGGGCTGTGGACCATATCCTGGCCCTTTTGATGTTGTTAAGGATCATAAAAATAAAAAACCAATGAAAAATTAATAAAAAATAATGGAAAAGTGGTCATAAATATGTTACAATGCCTAATATCAGTTGTCTGCCTACATCGATAGTGGAACGGGAGGGAGTAAGAGTGAAAAAGGGAAAAACAAGATATATTGGCAGGAAAGTCGGTAATGTTGTGGCCATTATGCTGGTGGTCTCTATCTTTATGGTCGTGACTCTTTGTGTCACCATGTTCCATGCGCTCGTCATGGAGTCGTTGGAAAAGCAGTGTCTGGACGGCACGAATGTTTTGGCCTACGAGATGAGCCGTATGCCTGAGGGCGAGGATCAGACGAAGATGTTGGATAATCTGAAAAGTTACATGAATATGGAATTTACGATCTTTGAGGGTGATACCCGTGCCCATACGACTATATATAAGGATGGCAAACGGGCTGTGGGTACGAAGTTGTCTACCAAATTGTCTACGACCATCCTCCAGGAAGGGAAGTCTTATGTGGGCAACGCTGAGATCCTGGGCGTGGATCATGTATGTTCTTATGTGCCCCTGCGGGATGATGATGGGAAAGTGACAGGCGTGATCTTCGCAGGCCTGTCCCGGGTCTCTACCGTACAGAATGTCACCCGGGTGATCCTGCTGGCTGTATTGGAGTCTCTGGCTGCTGTCATCATATGTATCCTGATACTGACCCGCTATCTGAGACGGAATGTGTCAGGTCCTCTAGGCCAGATCACACAAATGGCTAAGCGTCTGGAAGCGGGGGATCTCGGATTGGCGGATGGTGAGGATATCGTACTCGACATCCATTCTGACGATGAGATCGGGCAATTGAGCCAGGCTTTTAAAGATACGAGCTTCCGTTTGCGCAGTTACATAGGAGAGATCTCCGATATGCTGGGAGCTATCGCCAATGGGGATCTGACCAGCAGTACGAAACAGGAATATGTGGGTGACTTTGTGTCGATCAAAAGGTCTTTGGACGGTATCGGTGGGAAATTGAACGAGATGCTGGAGCGTATCGAGGAGAGTGCCGACCAGGTGTCAGCCGGGGCTGATAACGTGTCCAGCGGTGCCCAGGCATTGTCACAGGGCGCCACTGAGCAGGCCAGCGCTGTGGAAGAGCTGGCGGCTACTATCACAGATATCTCTGAGATCGCCAAGAAGACGGCCGCTACCGCTGAGGATGTGGGGCAGTCTGTGGAGCAGGCCAGCGGCCAGCTGGATGTGAGCGTGGAATATGTCAAGGAGCTGAACGCAGCGATGGAGAAGATCTCTTCTTCTGCTGAACAGATCGGTAAGATCATCGATACCATCGAGAACATCGCTTTCCAGACCAATATCCTGGCTCTGAACGCTACAGTGGAAGCAGCACGGGCCGGCAACGCTGGTAAAGGGTTCGCTGTGGTGGCCGACGAAGTGCGGAATCTGGCCACAAAATCCGATGCGGCGGCAAAAGCTACGAAAGAGCTGATCGATGGTTCTATCAGCGCTGTACGTGAGGGCGGAGAGGTAGTAGAGAAAGTCACTGCGTCGCTGGAGCGTACCAGTGAAGTGAATGGAAATGTGACGGCTATGATGGCGAATGTGGTGGATGCAGCAGGGACGCAGGCGAATGCTATCATGCAGGTCACTGGCGGGATCGACCAGATCTCTTCCGTAGTCCAGAATAATTCAGCGACCAGCGAGCAGAGCGCCGCTGCCAGTGAAGAGTTGTCTTCCCAGGCTGATACGCTCAAGCAGTTCCTCAGTTCTTTCCGTCTGAGGAGACAGAATGTTTAGATAAAGAGATGGGGATGTCAGTGGCATCCTCGTTTTTTTGTGTCTTTAGAACGGTGTGCGGACAGGATCGAACGGATGGATCGTATATACGTTTGCGCTTTTTCTTGACTTTTATTGGAAAACGGTTTAGAATTAATGTGTTGTGATCGTACAATGAAAATTTAATAAGGAGGTGCTCCTGTGACAGGTGCAATAGTTGCTATTATTGTAGTTGTCGCTGTGATCGTCACACTGCTTATTGCAATTCCGATTGCTTATAAAACCGCTATCGCCAACAAGGAAAAGGCAGATGCCCAGACCATAGGAACGGCGGAAGAGAAGGCAAGAAACATCATAGATGAGGCGTTGAAGACCGCGGAGACGAAGAAGCGGGAAGCTCTGTTAGAAGTGAAAGAAGAATCTCTGAAAAAGAAAAATGAATTGGAAAGAGAGACAAAAGAGCGCAGGGCAGAGCTGCAGAAATATGAGAAACGCGTCTTATCGAAAGAAGAGTCTGTGGATAAGAAAGCGGAAGTTGTGGAGAAGCGTGAGGCAGAATGTGCGGCGAGGGTTACAAGCATACAAGAAAAGGAAAGCGAAGTAGAAGGATTATACGAACAGGGAGTGCAAGAGCTTGAGAGGATCTCGGGCTTGACCTCCGAACAGGCAAAAGAATATCTGTTAAGATCTGTTGAAGACGATGTGAAATTCGATGTTGCAAAGCTCTACAAAGAATTAGAGAGCAGAGCGAGGGAAGATGCTGAGAAGAAAGCAAAAGAATATGTGGTCAGCGCCATCCAGAAATGTGCGGTGGATCACGTGTCAGAGGCTACGATCTCAGTGGTACAGCTCCCAAATGATGAGATGAAAGGACGTATCATCGGCCGGGAAGGGCGGAACATCCGTACACTGGAGACATTGACAGGTGTGGATCTGATCATAGATGATACGCCGGAAGCCGTTGTATTATCCGCGTTCGATCCTATCCGCAGGGAAGTGGCGAGGATCGCTCTGGAGAAATTGATCGTGGATGGACGGATCCATCCGGCAAGGATCGAGGAGATGATGGAAAAGGCCCAGAAAGAAGTGGAATACAATATCCGGGAAGATGGGGAAGCGGCGGCCATGGACGTGGGCGTACACGGTATCCATCCGGAATTGATCCGTCTCCTGGGGCGTATGCGGTTCCGTTCCAGTTACGGACAGAATGTATTGAAGCATTCCATAGAAGTGGCTCACTTAGCCGGTCTTCTGGCCGGAGAGATCGGGGTGGACGTGCGCGTGGCGAAGCGTGCCGGTCTGCTGCATGATATCGGGAAATCTATCGACCACGAGGTTGAGGGATCCCATATCCAGATTGGGGTGGACCTTTGCAAAAAATACAAAGAATCTCCCACGGTGATCAATGCGGTGGCAGCGCATCATGGGGATGTGGAGCCAGAATCTCTGATCGCGTGTATCGTACAAGCTGCCGATGCCATTTCAGCGGCAAGGCCGGGTGCGAGACGGGAGACTCTGGAGACATACACCAACAGATTAAAACAGTTAGAAGATATCACCAATGGATTCAAAGGTGTGGACAAATCTTTTGCTATCCAGGCAGGGCGCGAGGTTCGTGTGATGGTCCTTCCAGAATATATCAGCGATGCAGATATGATACTGCTGGCCAGGGATATATCCAAGCAGATAGAGACTGAACTGGATTATCCGGGACAGATAAAAGTCAATGTTATACGGGAAAGCCGTGTAGTGGATTACGCTAAATAATGTATTGCATATATATGATATCATAATATAAATGGTACAGGCTTTGTAAACGATAGAGTTTACAGGGTCTGTACCATTTTTTGGTCTGAGGATCCTCAGGATCTATTTGTGGGTCTAAATCTCAGGGATCTCCATAAACTGATAAGAGGTGATCATGCGATGAAAAAAAATCAGATGGAGATCTTGTTCGTGCTGGGCTTTATGGTGGGTGTGGTACTGCCGAATCTTCTGTGGAAAACGGAGCTGGAAGAGAGCGGCCTGCCAGGACTCTACCTCCTCACCAGGGTCAGCCAGGATATGCCGGCGAATCCGGAGTATTTTTTTTATGTATTGAGGACGAGAGGAGCGGTCTATCTGCTCTGTATGTTGTGCGGGTTGTCGGTCTTTGGGCTGCCGGTCTCTGTGGTGGCCAGTGTCTGGATGGGGTTTCTCATGGGATCAGTCCTGACCGTGTCTTTGCTGGAATTTGGAGTGGAAGGGATGCTTTTGGGTGGAGCGCTCTTCTTTCCCCAGTATCTGTTATATGTACCTGTCTCTCTGGCATTGTACCGCAGGAGCCTGCAGAGTTCCCTTCGATATTGGAAGAACCAGCGCCTGTCATTGCAGGAGCGGAAAGAATACGGGATCTTCTGTGCCTGGGCAGCAGTGATCTTAGCCGTGGGCATGGCGATCGAGAGTTATCTCAATCCAGTCTTTCTGGAGATGGTGATCCAGCGGGCACACTTTTTTCAGGGTCTGTAGAACTCAGGTTTTTACAGTATCCGTAAATTTATATTTCATTTTTGGGAAAAACGGGGTATAATCACAATAGAAGAAAGTATATATAATGGAGGTAGAGCTGTATGAGCGGACGCTTAGATTCTGATTTAGGGCAGATCGTCATCGACCCGGATGTGCTCGCGATGTATGCGGGAAGTGTTGCCGTAGAGTGTTTTGGTATCGTAGGGATGGCGGCCATCAGCATGAAAGACGGGCTGGTGAAGCTGCTCAGGAAAGATAGTTTGAAGCATGGGATCAATGTGAAGATCGAAGATAACAAAATCCGTCTCACCTTTCATGTGATCGTGGCGTATGGTGTGAGCATACGGACAGTTGCAGATAATCTATTTAGCAGTGTAAAATATAAATTAGAGGCCTTCACTGGATTGGAGATCTCCAAAATGACCTTGTTGGTGGAAGGCGTCCGGGTGATAGATTAATTGAAGGAGGATCTTGTTTTGAGTACGAATACGATAGATGCCAGTATGCTGGGGAAAATGTTCCTTGCCGGGGCCAGGAATCTGGAAACGAAAAAAGAGTGGATCAATGAGCTGAACGTATTCCCGGTGCCGGATGGGGACACAGGCACGAACATGACATTGACCATCATGTCTGCGGCGGCAGAAGTGGGGAAGATCGAACAGCTCACGATGGAAAAACTGGCAAAGGCGATCTCATCCGGTTCCCTGCGGGGAGCAAGGGGAAATTCAGGGGTGATCTTGTCCCAGCTCCTGCGGGGTTTCACCAAGGTGATCAGTGAGGAAGAGACACTGACCCCAGTCATATTGGCAGCGGCCATGGAGAAAGGTGTGGAGACAGCCTATAAAGCAGTCATGAAACCCAAAGATGGGACGATCCTCACGGTGGCCAAAGAAGCTGCAGTCAGGGCCAGCCAGCTGGCGGAGACGGCAGAAGACCTGCAGCCCTTTTTAGAGGATATCCTCCAGTGTGCGGAGGATGTGCTGGAGAGGACGCCGGATATGCTCCCAGTCCTCAAAGAAGCCGGGGTCGTGGATTCTGGCGGTCAGGGATATGTGGAAGTACTGCGGGGGGCACTGGATGCATTCCTTGGCAAAGAAGTGGCCGGACCAGTACAGATCCCCACGGCCCAGGCTTCTCCCATATCCGTGGAAAGACCTGCCCAGGAGGAAGAAGACATCCGTTTTGGCTATTGTACAGAGTTCATCGTGCTGCTGGAGGATCCGATGGATGCAGAAGAGGTGGAGGGGTTCAAAGACTATCTGAGTTCCATCGGGGATTCACTGGTGGTGGTGGCGGATGAGGAGCTGGTGAAGGTCCATGTACACACCAACGACCCGGGACTTGCCCTGCAAAAAGGCTTGAGCTTCGGGCAGCTCTCCCGGATCAAGATCGACAATATGCGTGAAGAACACCGGGAAAAACTTTTTAAAGAAGCAGAAAAAGCCGCGCAAGCCCAAAAGGAGCAAAAAGAGGTGGGCTTTATCAGCGTGTCCGCCGGAGAAGGGCTGAAAGCCATCTTCCAGGAATTGGGCGTGGACTACCTGATCGAGGGCGGACAGACCATGAATCCCAGTACGGAAGATATGCTGAACGCGATCGCCCAGGTCCCGGCAAAAACGGTCTACATCCTGCCCAACAACAAAAACATCATCCTTGCGGCCAACCAGGCCCAGGCATTGACCAAAGACAAGAAGATCATCGTCATCCCCACGAAGACCATCCCCCAGGGGATCACCGCCATATTAAATTATGTGCCGGAGAAGAGCGAAGAAGAAAATACAGCGTCCATGATGGAACAGATGGAGTATGTGAAGACGGGTATGATCACCTACGCGGTGCGCGATACAAAGATCGATAACAAAGAGATCCATCAGGATGACATCATCGGATTGGGCGACAACGGGCTGCTGGCGGTGGGACAGGATATCGGACAGGCAGCTCTGGATTCCATAGACGCTCTGGTGGACGAGGATGCAGAGCTGATCAGTATCTATTATGGGGAACAGGTGGAGAGAGAGAAGGCAGAGGAACTGCTGGCAGCTATCGAAGAAAAGTATCCGGATCAGGATGTGGAGCTGAATGAGGGCGGTCAGCCGATCTATTACTATATCCTGTCTGTGGAGTAAGATAGAGTGAGATGAAGAGAAGATCCATAAGAGAACTGAAAGGGGTCGGTGAGAAGACGGAGAAGCTGTTCGGCAGAGTGGGCGTTGAGAGCCTGGAGGATCTGTTGTCTTACTACCCCCGGACATACGATATCTATCAGGGTCCCCAGAGTATGGATAAATGGAGGGAGAAAGAGCAGCAGGCGGTCCATGCCCGGATCGAGATGCCAGTATCGGTAAAGTGTACCAGAAGTTCTACAGTCGTTACCACCAGTGTATGGAGCGGGGGCCAGAAGCTCTCGCTCGTCTGGTTCCAGATGCCCTTTCTGCGCAGCACGCTGAAGAAAGGCTGCTGGTATGTGTTCAGAGGACGGGTCATGCGCAAAGGGAACGGCTGGGAGATGGAACAGCCCAAGATCTACAGCCCAGAAGAGTATGACAAGCTCCTCCACAATATGCAGCCCATCTATGGTCTGACCAAAGGACTGACCAACCAGGCGGTGGTCAGAGCGGTCAGACAGGTATTGGATCAACAGCCCATGTTGGAAGACTGTCTCCCCGGAGATATCCGGGACAGATATCATCTCATGGGATACGCTCCTGCGGTAGAGGCGATCCATTTTCCAAAAGACCAGGAGCAGTATGTTGGAGCGCGCAAACGTCTGGTCTTTGATGAGTTCCTCCTGTTCATCTTAGGCATCCGCCGGCTGAGGGAGAGGACGGAGACAGCGGAAAATTCATATCCCATGAAACCTGTCTGGGATACGGAACAGATCATAGAAGGTCTTCCGTATGAGCTGACGGACGCCCAGAAAAAAGTCTGGCAGGAGGTGGAGACAGACCTGCAAAAAGGGATATTGATGTCCAGGCTGATCCAGGGGGATGTGGGGAGCGGCAAGACCATACTGGCTTGCCATGGTCATGACGGCAAAGAATGGCTATCAGGCCGCGCTGATGGTCCCCACAGAAGTGCTGGCAGTACAGCATCATGAAGGGCTCATCAAGCTTTTGGCAGAGCAGGATATCCGTGATATCCAGGTGGAGCTGCTGACCGGATCCAATACCCAGAAAGAAAAAAGAGGGATCTATGAGGGACTCCAGTCCGGGGAAACGGATCTGATCATCGGGACACATGCATTGATCCAGGAAAAAGTGTGTTATCACAGCCTGGGGCTGGTGGTCACGGACGAGCAGCACAGATTCGGCGTCAAACAGCGGGAAGCTCTCTCCATGCGGGGCGGGGATCCCCATGTGCTGGTCATGAGCGCTACGCCCATCCCGCGGACACTTGCTATGATCCTTTACGGGGATCTGGATATCTCCGTGATCGATGAGCTGCCGGCCAGACGTCTCCCGATCAAAAATTGCGTGGTGGGTACCGCATATCGTCCCACAGCTTATCGTTTTATAGAAAAACAAGTGGCCCAGGGACGGCAGGTGTACGTGATATGTCCGATGGTGGAGGAGAGCGAGGGCATAGAAGGCGAAAATGTGCTGGACTATGCCAGGCGTCTCCAGGAGGCGCTCCCGGGACAGATCCGGATCAGCCCCCTCCATGGAAAGATGAAGCCGAGGGAGAAGACGGGCATCATGGAGGCGTTTGCCAGACATGAGCTGGATATCCTGGTATCCACCACAGTCATCGAGGTGGGGGTCAACGTGCCCAATGCCACGGTGATGATGGTGGAAAATGCAGAGAGGTTCGGACTGGCCCAGCTGCACCAGCTCAGGGGCCGGGTGGGCCGGGGTGAGCATCAGTCCTATTGTATCTTCGTCCAGGGCAGCCAGGAGGAGGAGACGAAGGAGCGGCTGGAGATCTTGAACCGTTCCAACGACGGGTTCTATATCGCAGCTGAAGATCTGAAACTGCGCGGCCCGGGCGATCTGTTCGGCATACGCCAGAGCGGTATGATGGATTTTCGTATCGGCGATATCTACAAGGACAGCGACGCCTTGCGCCAGGCATCCCAGGCGGCTCAGGAGATGCTGGCAGACGATCCGTATCTGGAACGACCGGAACACGCCCTGCTCAGAAAAAAGATGGAAGAAGCTTTTACATACGGGAGCTTCCATGCTGTATTATAAAAAGAACTTGTTTTTTTTGTGCAGAAGTAGTATGCTAAGACCTGCGCGGATCCAGTTTGAGTCTTTAAAAAGAAAAGGAGATGATCAGATGGCAGCAAAAGGCGGCAATGCAAGGAAGAAGAATCCACCGGCTGTGAAGAAAAAGGCGGAAAAGCTTTTGGACATTTACATCCAGTATGGTGACAAAGAGGTATGCATCCAGAAAGAAGTGCTTGAGAAGATCACTGAGATATGGACAAAAGACATGGGGAATCCGGAAGAAGATATGAAAGAGTTGAAAGTGTATGTCAAACCGGAGGATGATGCGGCCTACTTCGTTATCAACAAAGATATCACAGGGAGTTTTGGCCTGTAGTCCTTGCGCGACCGCGCTCCGGCGCGAGAGTCTGGTGAGCCAGGCTCTTTTTTTATATTGCCGCATCCTGTTAATCCATGAAAAAACTGCTAGAGTATTCTTTTTTATATTTCATATACTACCATCGTAACCTAAAACACTGAAAAGGAGGCAATCAAATGTCAAGAAATTCTTCTAACACAGCAGCAGTACCAGAGGCAAAAGGTGCTTTAGACCGTTTTAAGTTTGAGGTTGCGAATGAACTGGGTGTACCTCTTTCTGATGGATATAACGGAAATCTGACTTCCAAACAGAACGGGAGTGTCGGCGGTTATATGGTAAAGAAGATGATCGAAGCGCAGGAAAGACAGATGTCCGGCGGACAGGGCACATCTGCCGGGATGAACGGTACAAACGGACAGATGTAATAAATATCTTGGAAAAGGACGCCTTTCAAATGAGGGCGTCCTTTTTATATGAATTGTATAAAATATAAAAAATAATTGAACTCTATTTATCTATTTGTTATAATGGGATAGATTGGTGTATTAAATATCTGCACGGATCATATTATGGGAAAGCGAGAGGTGGAATGCATGAATTTAGGAATCATAGCCCATAACAGTAAGAAAGTGCTGATCGAAGATTTTTGTATCGCTTATAAGAATATTTTGGCAAAGCATGAGGTTTACGCGACAGGGACTACGGGCAGAAGGATAGAAGAAGTGACAAACCTGCATGTACATAAATTTTTGCCGGGCAGTATCGGAGGGGATAAGCAGTTCATGGAGATGATCGAGCGGGGGGACATGGACCTTGTGATCATGTTCTACAATCCGGTGATGGTGGACCGGAAAGAGCCGGACATCGTGACGATCTCCAAGTGCTGTGACCAGTATAATATACCGGTGGCGACCAATATCGCCACAGCGGAGATGCTCATATTGGGGCTTTCCCGCGGCGACCTGGATTGGAGGCTCCATCTGAGATGAGGGTGATCGCAGGAAAAGCACGCAGATTGAAGTTATTGACGCCGCCGGGGATGGACACCAGGCCGACCACAGACCGGACGAAAGAGACGCTGTTCAATATCCTGCAGCCAGAGATCAGCGGCTCCCGGTTCCTGGATCTGTTCAGCGGCAGCGGTGCGATAGGGATAGAAGCACTGAGCCGGGGCGCCGCCCACGCTGTGTTTGTGGAAAAAGACCGGACAGCGGCGGGATGCATCCGGAAAAATCTTGCATTTACCAGGCTGAGTGACAGCGGACAGATACTCCGCAAAGATGTGGGGACGGCCCTCAGGGGACTGGAGGGAGGGCCGCCCTTTGACCTTATCTTTATGGATCCCCCGTACGGACGGGGGCTGGAAAAAAAAGTCCTGGAATATCTGGCGCAGTCCCGGCTTCTGGCTGAAGACGGCTGTGTGATCGTGGAAGCTTCTCTGGAGACTTCTTTTGACTATGTGCAGGCGCTGGGATTTGAGATACTGAAGAGAAAAGAATATAAGACAAATATGCATGTCTGGATCATAAGGGGGGATCAGGATGTCAACAGCCGTGTATCCGGGCAGCTTTGACCCGGTGACTTTTGGGCATCTGGATATCATATCCAGGGCGGCTAAATCCTTTGACCAGGTTGTGGTGGGGGTTTTGGGCAATTCAAAAAAAACTCCGTTGTTTTCTAAGGAAGAACGTGTTAATATACTAGAAAAGGTCACGGAAGACATACCGAATGTGACGATCCGGGCGTTTGATGGTTTTTCCGTGGATCTGGCAAGGGAATGCGGTGCGAGTGTGATCGTGCGGGGACTGCGCGCGATCACCGATTTTGAGTATGAATTACAGATGGCTCAGATCAACCGTATCCTGGCCCATGACGTGGATACCATGTTTTTGACTACCAGTCTGGAGTATGCATATCTAAGTTCTTCATCGGTCAAGGAAGTGGCTTCCTTAAATGGGGATATCTCAAAATTTGTACCGGAGCTGGTAGCAGATGCTATACGTCAAAAAATGTAAGGAGAGTGTACAATGAGCAGCAGGATTGAGCAGATTATTGAAGAGATCGAAGAATATGTGGACAGTTGCAAGTATCAGCCCTTATCTACGACGAAGATCGTGGTCAATAAAGAAGAGCTGGAGGAATTGCTGCGGGAACTGCGCCTGAAGACCCCTGATGAGATCAAACGGTATCAGAAGATCATAAATAATAAAGACGCTATCTTGGAAGATGCGCAGACGAAAGCAGACACCATCCTGGCGGAGGCCCAGGCAAAAGCCCAGGAGCTGGTCACGGATCATGAGGTGATGCAGCAGGCTTATGCCCTGTCCAACGAGACGATCAATGCGTCCAACAAACAGGCGCAGGATATCTTGGACCAGGCTACGCAGGATGCCAATGATATACGTCTGAGCGCGATCGCCTATACAGATGAGATGCTGGCCAATATCGAGGCGATCATCCAGGAGACACTGGACAACGCGGGGGGCAAGTATGGGATGTTCCTGGATGCCCTGCAGAGCTGTGGGAGCGTGGTGACCCAGAATAGGAAAGAACTCGCGCCCCAGACGGCACAGGCGGCAGCTATCTCCAGTTCTTATGAGAGAGTCTCTGTCCCCAAGGAAGAGGAGAAGGAAGAGACGCTGGACGACCTGGATAGTCTGGATGATCTAGATGACCTGGATGATCTTAAAGAAGAGTAGGCTGAAGAGAATGGTAAAAAGTCCGTTCACTATCTTGCCTTCCAGGTAGGGACGCAGCGGCAGCCGGGACTCTCCTATGACTGTGTTGGTCTGTGCCAGGATACACAGGCCGCCGAAGGAGGCAGCTCCCATGGAGAGTATGTATCTGACCTTGGCGGGCAGGGAGCATGCGGCTATGGCCTGGAGCCCTGTGGAGATCTCCAGGATCCCCAGGAGACAGGGGATGGTATTTCCCAAGGCTTGGGGCAGATATCGTGCCAGCGCGGCGGATAACACAGAAAACAATATGATAAAACCGCCCAGGCGGGTGATCGTTTCAAACGCGTTCATGATAGAGATATCCAGAAGCTTCCCGGTGGAGGGGAGAGGAGGTATCTCTTTTCTTTTATCCATCGGACTGTCCCGGAAAGGGTATCTGGAGCGAAAGAGCAGGCTGGTGGCATAGTCAGCGCTGTATAAAACGGCAAAAGTGGCGAGTGTGTACTGGGGCATGCGCAGACAGTGCAGAAGGACATATGTAGTCACAAAAATAGGGCTGGGGTTGTTGCTGAAGGTGAGGAGGTACTGTGCTTCCATATAAGAGATACGTCCTTCCCGGTACAGGTCCCCAGTCAGCTTCGCCCCCATGGGATAACCGCAGAGGAGTCCCAGTAAGTAGCCGTAGGTCCCCGCCGGCGACAGTCCCAAAAATCTGCGGAAAATGGGGCCGAAAGGCGCCAGCATCTTTTCTGCGACCCCGATGCGGATCACCAGGTTGGAGAGGATCATAAACGGGAGCAGGGTGGGCAGCAGAGTCTGGGACCAGAGCAGCAGACCGCGCTTTGAGGCTTCCAGAGAGGCCTGCGGTTCTAGGAACATATAGACAAGGAGCAGCAGGACACAGATGGATAAGAGGTTTTTGGCCTTACATATTTTTGAGAACAAGATACCCCTCCATAGAGTGCATTGTGGGTTTGTTATTTTTATTATATTTGGCCTTGCGATCATTCATGATCTGTGTCAGAATATTTACTATAAAAGATCACAAGGAGGTATGTACAGGAGATGGGAGAAAAAACAGTTTTGGGGACCCTTGAGCCTTCCAGGGTTTTTTATTATTTTGAACAGATAAGCCAGATCCCCAGAGGTTCGGGCAATACCAAGCAGATCAGTGACTATCTGGTCTCTTTTGCTGTGGATCATGGGCTTGCGTATATACAGGACAGATCAGATAATGTGGTGATCTATAAAGAGGGGACAAAGGAGGCGGATCCGGTGATCCTCCAGGGCCATATGGATATGGTAGCGGAGAAACGGCCGGGCAGCCCTCATGATCTTGAGGCGGATCCGTTGGTCTTGAAAGTGGAGGGGGATCATCTCACGGCACAGGATACGACTCTGGGCGGTGACGACGGGATCGCAGTGGCTTATATGCTGGCGATCCTGGAGTCGGACAGCTATGAGCATCCGCCCCTGGAGACTGTGTTCACTGTGGACGAGGAGATCGGGCTTCTAGGAGCCAGGGCACTGGACTTCGGGTGCTTAAAGTCAAAGCGGATGATCAATCTGGATTCGGAAGAAGAAGGGATCCTCTGGGCGGGCTGTGCCGGAGGGGTCGGCGTCCAGGCAGAGATCCCGGTGAGATACGTGCAGGCGCAGGGCGTAGAGATCCTTCTGACGATCTGCGGGCTGAAAGGCGGCCATTCAGGCTCAGATATCCATAAGAAGAGAGCAAATGCCCATATCCTGATGGGACGGCTTTTATATCGTCTGGATCAGGAGGTGGACTATGGGATCGGAGGATTATCCGGCGGTGATAAAGACAATGTGATCCCTGGGAAATGTGAGGCGCGCCTTCTCATAGAACAGGGGGAGCAGGAGGCGCTCGCTGCATCTTGCAGGAAATGGCAGGAAGATATACGCCGGGAGTACGCCGGGTCTGACGGGGATATCCAGGTGGTCTGTAGAGAAAATGGGGAAAAGGAGATCCCGGTCCTGGATCCGTCGGCCCAAAGCAGGCTCTTATTCTTTCTGATGCAGGTGCCGGATGGGGTACACAAGTTCAGCGGCGTGTGCAGACATTTGGTGGAGACGTCCTGTAATCTGGGCTGTCTGCGTCTGGAAAAAGATGCATTGTACGCGTCCAGCGGTGTGCGCAGCAGCGTGGAGCCGGCCATGGACCATATCAGGGAAAAGATCTGTTTTCTCACAGAGTTCCTGGGCGGTACGGCAAAGGCAGAGGGCGGTTATCCGGCCTGGGGATATAAAGAGGATTCTCCGCTCAGGGATGTCATGGCTGAGACATATAAAGAGATGTATGATGGACAGCCTAAGATCGCGGCGATCCATGCCGGATTGGAATGCGGAGTGTTCTACCAGGCGATTCAAGGACTGGACTGTGTATCCATCGGACCAGATATAGAGGATATCCATACACCGGATGAGAGATTATCTATCCCGTCAACAAAACGTGTATTTGAGTATCTGCTGGAGGTCTTGCGGCGGTTGTGATCATTTTTTACTTCTATTTCTTCCGTTTGTTTCATAGAATAGTCAGGTACGGGGAGAGGAGGCGTTATGGAACGATCGGTATATCCGTCCATCCATTTGATCCTTTTGCTGGTGCTTGTCGTTTTATGCAGATACGGGGTCAAGATCTTAGCTGAGCGGAGTACAGTCTCCGGCATGGAGATCTCTGACTTGGAAGGCGAGTCTTTCCGGGCACAGGAGTTGGACCAGGATCTGGTGGATGAGTTGAAGGAGCTGTATCATGGGACAGGTCGGACAGGACTTGCGGACACTGTGGCGGCGACTATGTTCATGGGACATTTCCAGCCGGAAAAGATCTGCACAGAGGCTCCTATGATGGAAATGTATAAAGCAAAGGTCTGGGAAGCGGGTCAGAGAGCTTACCAGGCCGTGTGGGGAGACTTGGAATGCTTTCCGCTGCCGGGAGAAGAGGTATCCTACGAAGATTCCTGGCTGTCGCCCAGAGGGGCCAGCGGAGAACGGCAGCACGAAGGCTGTGATCTGTTCGGCCCGGAGGATCTGCCCGGGCAGTACCCAGTGGTCAGCATCACCGACGGAGTGGTGGAACAGATCGGGTGGCTCCCCCTGGGAGGATACCGTATTGGGATACGCAGCCCGAAGGGTGGCTATTTTTATTATGCCCATCTGGATTCCTACGGGAGAGAGTTTGAGACAGGGGACAAAGTCCAGGCCGGCCAGGTACTGGGATTTATGGGGAACAGCGGCTACGGGCCCGAGGGGACGCGCGGGCAGTTTTCCACCCATCTGCATCTGGGCATCTACATACAGACGGAGGAGCATCCGGAGCTGAGTGTGGATCCCTATTGGATCTTGCGTTTTTTGGAAAATGATCATAAAAAACTCTCGTATTTGGGGAAGCAAAAAACAGGAAGTTATGGTATACTATAAAAAGTATGGTGATCATTAAGGAGAGGAACTGAACTATGGAGATACAGTTGTGGAGGAATATATTAAGTCCTTACGAGTTGGCAGTCAGGGAACTGATCGTTAAGTTTAACCATATCATCACGGAACATAAGGAGAAAGACCTGTACTCGCCTTTGGAACAGGTGAGCGGGCGTGTGAAGAGCATCGCCAGTATCCTGGAGAAGATGCAGCGCAAGAATATCCCCATCGACCGTCTGGAAAGGGAACTGGAAGATATCGCTGGGATCCGGATCATCTGCCAGTTCGAGGAAGACATAGACGTGGTGGCTTCCATGATCCAGAAGCGCTCGGACATGGAGATCAAGAGTGAGAAAAATTATCTGACCCATCCGAAAGAGAGCGGTTACCGCAGTTATCATCTGATCATCTATTATACAGTGCAGACGATAGACGGACCGAAACGGCTCCAGGTGGAGATCCAGATCCGGACCCTGGCGATGAATTTCTGGGCTACCATCGAGCATTCCCTGCAGTATAAATATAAAGGGAATATGCCTGCCCATGTACGGGAGAGGCTCAGCAAGGCGGCCGCTGCGATCTTGTCGCTGGACAGAGAGATGTCCACAGTGCGCCATGAGATCATGGACGCCCAGAATTTCTCCCAGCTCCAGACGAATCTGGTGGCGGATATCCTGAATAATATAGAAAACTTGTACAAATTCTCGAATCAGCGGGAAGTGATGAAGATACAGGATGAATTTTTCCGTGTGTACGAGAGCAAAGACCTGCAGCAGCTGGAACGTTTCCACCGTCAGTTGGATATCATCTCGGAAGGGTACAGGGCGCAGGCGATCACAAGAGAATTCATGGCATGATCACAGTGCCGGAGATGGAGTACGATATGTTAGAGAATGTGGAAGGCATCATTTTTGATCTGGATGGGACGATCGTAGATTCTATGGGCGTCTGGAGGGCTGTGGATGAGGAATTTTTGGGGCGGCGGGGGATCACGCTGCCGGAAGGGCTGAATAAAGAGCTGGAATCTATGGAGTTTACGGAGACGGCCAGGTATTTCAAGCGGAATTTTTCTTTACCGGAAACGGTGGAGGAGATCATTGGGGAATGGATGGAGATGGTCCTGGAGCAGTATCGGGATAAAGTCCTCTTAAAACCCGGATTGAAAGGCTTTCTGGAGTATGCACAGGGGAAAGGGATCCGGATGGGCGTTGCATCCAGCAATCACGTGGATCTGGTGAGGGCCGCTCTTGATGGTCACGGGATCGGATCCTTTTTTTCGGTCATCGTCACGTGCAGTGAAGTGGAGCGGGCGAAGCCGGAACCAGACGTATATCTGGAGGCGGCCAGGAGGCTTAAGATCCCTGCTGAAAGATGTCTGGTGTTTGAGGATATCCCTGTGGGGATACGGGCGGGAAAGAGCGCCGGGATGCGTACCTGCGCCATCCAGGACGACTATAGTCAGGAGCAGGATGAGGAAAAGAGAAGACTGGCCGATCACTACATAGGATCTTATACACAGGTACTGGACGGGACTTACGAGGTATTGCAGAACAGGCGATGAAGAAGGTAGAAAAAGGCGGCTACGGGTATTTTTCATGGGAAAAGAAGAGGCGGGCGGCAGCGACGCTCATAATGTTCCTGCTGCCTGTTGCCTTCTTTGTCACCGGATATATACAGACGGGCACCAGGAAGAACCTGTTCACCCTGGTAGCAGTCCTGGGCAGCCTGCCCGCATGCAAAGCTCTCGTGGGATGGCTCGTGATGCTCCCCAGAAAGTCCATGGGCAGAGAATGTTATGAGAGTATCCTGGGACATGCGGGGGATCTGCCCATGGTCTACGATCTGTATTTTACCACCTATGAGAGAAATATCCAGGTGGATGCGATGGCAGTCTGTGGTGATGAGGTCGTGGGATATTGCAGACACAGGCAGGAACACTGGGGATCTATGGAAGGGTATATCCAAGATACGATCCGCGACAACGGCTATCCTGTCACTGTGCAGCTCATGGAGGATCTGCCGATGTTCCTTGAGAGGCTGGACGCGATGGTGCATGCAGCTGGGAGAGAGCATGAGGGACAGCAGATCCGGCAGATCTTGCTGGCGGTCACGCTTTAGATCAGGAGAGAGCATGAAACAATTAAGAGTTTCAGAGATAGACGCGGGGCAGCGTCTGGATAAATATCTGCATAAAGTCCTGGCTCTGGCGCCCAAGAGCTTTTTATATAAGATGCTCAGAAAGAAGAATATCACCTTAAACGGTAAGAGGGCGGCAGGCAGCGAGAGGCTCTCTCCAGGGGATCAGGTCTGTCTCTTCCTCAGCCAGGATACGCTGGACAAGTTTTCCCTTCCAGATAAAGAGGAGGGAGAAGGGAATGTCTGGGAGCCGGAGATGAGGCCTAAGATCATCTACGAGGACGATCAGCTGCTGCTGATCGATAAACCGGCGGGTCTCTTGTCCCAGAAGAGCCGTCCGGAGGATCGGTCCCTCACCGAGTGGGTGCAGGGATACCTGCGGGGCGCAGACGGCGGCGCCGGGGCTGGATTTTCTCCAGGGATCTGCAACCGGCTGGACCGGAATACCAGCGGTATCGTGGCGGCGGGAAGATCCGTGAGGGCTCTGCAGGAGCTGTCTTCCCTGTTCAGGGAAAGGCAGCTGGGTAAATATTATCTCTGCCCGGTCAAGGGCGTGGTGAAAGAGGAAGGGTATCTAAAGGGTTGTCTGCAGAAGTCGGGGAAAGAGAATAAAGTCAGGATAAGAGAGACAGGCGAAAAGATAGAGACAGCATATCGTCCCCTGGGGGATAACGGGAAGTTCACGCTTCTGGAAGTAGAGCTGATCACAGGCAAGACCCATCAGATACGGGCGCATCTGGCCGCGATCGGACATCCCCTGGTGGGGGACGGCAAATACGGGGGGACCTGCTGGGGCAGATACTGTACACAACAGCTGGGGTGCCGCTTTCAGATGCTCCATGCCTGGCGGTTGGCGTTTCCTTCCTGCGAGGGACTTTTTTCCAACCTTTCAGGCAGGGTATTTTATGCGGAACTTCCCGCGCATTTTCAAAGTTTTCTAGAAAAAGAACATCTGGAGGGATCCATACCATGGAAGAAAAAGAAGAACGGAAAAAAGCCGTCTTAAAAGAAGTGATGGAATATGTCCGTATGATCGTATTTGTCGTCGTTGTGGTCTTTGTGGTGAATAATGTGGTATTGATCAACGCAAAGATCCCTTCTGAATCGATGGAAGAGACGATCATGACCAACGACAGGATCTTCGGGTTCCGTCTGGCCTATAAATTCGAGGAACCGGAAAGATATGATATCGTGATCTTCAAATATCCCGACGACCCGGAGCAGAAAGAACTGTTCATCAAACGGATCATAGGCCTCCCTGGGGAGACGGTGGCGGTCCGGCAGGGAAAAGTGTATATCAACGATCGTGAGGAGCCTCTGGACGACAGCTTCTGCCCGGAAGACCCTCTGGGGGATTTTGGTCCCTATACAGTGCCGGAAGGCTGTTATTTTATGCTGGGGGATAATCGGAATTACTCCAAGGATTCCAGATTCTGGGAGAATAAATATGTGCGCGCGGACCAGATCGTGGGAAAGGCGCTGATCCGTTATTTCCCCTCCATCAAGAAGCTGGGGTGATATGGGTACCTGGAATACGAGAGGGCTGCGCGGATCCACATTCGAGGAGCTGATAAACCGGACGAACGAGCAGTATGCAAAAAAAAGGCTGGCTCTGATCCAGAAGATCCCCACTCCGATCACGCCTGTGAAGATCGACAAAGAACACAGGCATATCACCCTCGCCTATTTTGAAAAGAAGAGTACAGTGGATTATATAGGGGCTGTGCAGGGGATCCCGGTCTGTTTTGATGCGAAAGAATGTGCTGTGGATACATTTCCCCTTGCGAATGTACATCCTCATCAGATACAGTTTATGATAGATTTTGAGAAACAGGGGGGCGTGTCGTTCCTCCTGATTTTTTTTAACCACCTGGACAGGCTTTATTATCTGCGCCTGGAAAAGCTCCTGGCATTTTGGGAGCGCAGGGAACAGGGAGGGAGGAAGAGCTTCAGGATCGAGGAATTGGAACCGGAGTTTTATCTGAAAAACCATGG
>CANTEW010000052.1 GCA_947652925.1 uncultured Lachnospiraceae bacterium | reverse complement strand
GTTTTTTGTCTTCATACACTTCTTGTTCCGCTGCCTTTACGATCGCGGGGACCATAGCCGTTTTTTCACCTGATGCCGTCCCCACCGAGACATGATATCCTGCTTTTGAGACTTTTTCCTTTGCTCCTGCTGCTCTTTCAGCCACTGTGCCTTCATCCTTTTCCGTAAAGACCAGGAACTCGTCGCCTCCGATACGGTAGACCTCTCCCCCGTCAAAAGCATCCACCAATGCGTCCGCCACAGACTGCAGCATCTGATCTCCTGCAAGATGCCCCTGGCTGTTATTTAACTCATGGAGCCCATTGGCATCTGCATAGACACAGGAAAGAAGATCCGGTCGGACATGCGTATACTGCTCCAACACCTGTTCATAAGCATTCCTGTTCTTCAGACCTGTGAGCAGGTCCGTTGTCGCGATCTTTTCTTTTGCCTGGATCTCTCTCCGCGTGCGGATGATATCCCACCAGATGTACAGAAGCAGCATGATCCCTTCATAAATCCCCAGGCAGAAGAGGACTTTCTTTGTATAGGCCGCTCCCTCCAAGACCACCTTTTCCGGGACCGACAGCATGACAGCCCATTCATTGATGCCAACTGGCTCATAAGCTGTATATAAGTATCCGCCCACACTTTTTGAAAAATAAGCTGTCAGCCCTCCCCTGCCCTCTGTAAGATCTTGGACGAGCTTTTCCTCACTATAACCTTTTTTGATCTGCCGGCCATGCAGACCATCGGAAGTCCCCGGCTCTTTATGCAGGGTATCCATGATCAGATCCATATTTTTCGTATCAACGATAAAGATCTCCGCTCCCCCGTCAAATATATCCACTTCCAGATAACCTGCTATATCTTTGAGCTCTATCACCCCAAATAATATCCCTTCCGTCTTGCCGTCTATCACGATCGGCACATTGGAAAACAAAACGGAGTTGTCCGGATCAAGGTTATCCTGTTCAATATTTGTGATAAAAGAACCTTTGTCTGCCAGCGCATCGAAAGTGATCCCATTCACAGGGACTGCCAGAGTCCCGTCTTCCTGCAGGATCTGGTCATCCGGTAGGAGGATGCCTGCCCGGGATATCATATCCATATCCCCACATGCCTCCAGGATATACGCCGACTCTGCAAGATCTGATGATCCCTGCTGACTGATGATATCCGCCAGCATCTCCAGATGATCTTCGAGAGAAATGACCTGCCTGTAGATCTCATTTTTCGCCTCTTGTGTCTCCTGTTCCAAGGTCCGCAGACAGACCTCCACAGAATAAGACCGCAGCAGTCCGAATACAACAAAAAAACCAACGGCAATGAACACCTTGAGGATGATCGCCGCCAGGATATTTTCTGGTCTGTGTATTTCTTTCTTAAGGTCCATCCATCGCTCCCCTTTCGTTTGTCCAGAATCGCCACAAAAAATCCCCCGCAGATCCCTGCGGGGGTAAGAACCTTAAACCAATGCCACAGTCTCACGGCATATAGCCAATTCTTCATTTGTGGGGATAACAGCCACTTTAACTTTAGAGGAAGCTGTAGAGATCACGATGTCCTCGCCTCTATTGGAGTTTGCCTCTTTGTCCAGTCCAATGCCCAGATAGCCTAAATATCCCATGACTTTCTCACGTACATTGATCGCATTTTCACCGATACCTGCTGTGAAAGCGATCGCATCCACGCCATTCATCGCTGCTACATAAGCGCCAATGTATTTCGCCACACGGTAGCAGAATACTTCGATCGCATTCTCTGCCAGCTTGTTGCCCTTTTCCGCAGCTTCTTCCAGATCGCGGAAGTCGCTGGAAAGACCGCCGGAAAGACCTTCTACACCGGATTTTTTGTTCAGCACGTTCATCATGCCTGCGATATCCAGGTCCTCTTTCTTCGCGATGAATTCCATGATCGCCGGATCGATGTCACCGGAACGTGTTCCCATCACCAGACCTTCCAGAGGTGTCAGGCCCATGGATGTATCCACGCATTTTCCGTTCACTACGGCACTGATGGAAGCCCCGTTACCTAAATGAGCTACGACCATCTTACAGTTTGAAGCATCCAATCCTAAAAATCCTGCCGCATGTTTGGATACGAAACTGTGTGATGTACCGTGGAAGCCATATCTCCTTACTTTGTATTTCTCATAATATTCATATGGAAGGCCGTACAGATAAGCTTTTTCAGGCATTGTCTGATGGAAAGCAGTATCAAACACAGCGACCATGGGAGCTTTCGGCATAAGTTCCTGGCAGGCCCGGATGCCGATCAAGTTTGCAGGATTATGGAGCGGAGCCAGGTCGTTACACTCTTCGATCGCTGCCATGACTTCATCATCGATCACGACTGAGGAAGCGAATTTCTCACCGCCATGTACCACCCTGTGGCCGACAGCATCTACTTCATCCAGGCTCTTGATCACACCTGTCTTTTCATTCATCAGCGCATTTAAGACCAGCTGGATTGCCTGTTTGTGCGTAGGCATGTCCGCTTCTGTCGTCTCTTTCTCGCCATTTGCAGGCTGATATACAAGCCTGCCGTCAATACCGATCCTCTCGCAAAGGCCTTTTGCCAGGACAGCTTCGCTGTCAGAGTTGATCAGCTGGAATTTCAGGGATGAACTCCCGCAATTGATCACCAATACATTCATTTTTATTTCCTCCGGTTTTTTATGTTCTTTTATTTTTGTGCTAAGCACTGTACTGCTGTGATAGCAGTCACACCCACGATATCCTCCGCAGAGCATCCTCTGGAAAGGTCATTGACAGGCATAGCGATACCCTGTGTGATAGGCCCGTAAGCTTCTGCTTTTGCCAGTCTCTGTGTCAATTTATAACCGATGTTCCCTGCATCCAAGTCTGGGAAGATCAATACATTCGCTTTACCTGCTACCGGGCTGTTCGGTGCTTTGGAAGCGCCCACACTCGGTACGATCGCTGCATCCAACTGGAATTCCCCGTCCAGTTTCAGATCCGGATATTCTTCTTTTGCGATACGGGTAGCTTCTAAGACTTTGTCAACGTCTGCATGTTTGGCACTGCCCATGGTTGAATGGGACAACATAGCCACTACAGGCTCTTTCTCTACCAACAGCTCAAAAGATTCTGCAGAAGATCCAGCGATCGCAGCCAGTTCTTCCGGATTCGGATTCTGGTTCAGACCGGAGTCAGCATAGATGAAAGTCCCGTCAGCGCCAAATTCACAATCCGGCACTACCATGAGGAAGAATGCAGATACTAATTTTGTGCCTGGTTTTGTCTTCAGGATCTGCAGGCAGGGACGCAGTGTGTCTGCTGTAGAATGGCAGGCGCCAGATACCATACCGTCTGCATCGCCCATTTTTACCATCATGACACCATAATACAGGTACTGGCCCAGCAGGATCTCTTTTGCCTGTTCCGGCGTCATGCCTTTCTTACTCCTCAATTCTACCAGCTTGTCGATGTAAGCGGCAGTCTTATCTGAAGTAGCCGGGTCTACGATCGTAGCGCCAGAGATATCCAGTCCTTCGGCACCTTTCTTTATAGCTTCTTCATTTCCGACCAGGACAACTTTCGCGATCCCTTCCTTCAATATCATCTCTGTTGCTTCTAAAGTCCTTCTGTCTTCTGTCTCCGGTAATACGATAGTTTTCTGGGCAGCTTTTGCCCTTGCTTTGATCGTGTCAATAAATCCCATGATCTTTTGACTCCTTTCGTGATTTTCCTGTTGTACTTCTTATTTATTATAAACCTTGCAAGCTTGTATTTCAAGTTTTATAATGGTAAAATGTGTGAAGAAAACATAACGTGGATATCATCTATCATCATAGTGTCCGCCACATTGTACAATAGTGATCGCATTTTCTGTCACCTCAAAGATCAGCCTCGCAAAACCTGCAAGATCACCTTTGAGCATCTCCGGTCTGCCTGCCAATTGATGCTCCTCATGATCATGCCTCTATCAAAGGATGCTCTTCTACATTTCCCGCTCTGACATCAACGATCCTGCGTTTGATCTCAGACGCTCCCTCTTGTGTAGATCCATTCTCATCCAATAATGAAAAGCTCATACCTTGCTGCCTGATAGCCTGCTCGATCAATGCGTTGACTGCGGCAGATATAGAGATACCTATCTCATCACACAGATCTGCAAACTGGTCTTTTGTTTTTCTTTCCATTGTAAATGTGGATCCTATCGCATCTATAAACTCTTTTGCTGCCATATACATCCCTCCATCTCCAACATGATCTACGTATCTTAAAACCGTTAAAATGGGTTTCCAAACACATTACAGGATGAGCATCCAGATATTTTTCATTATAATTCTTGAATACTACTATTTCAAGTTCTATAATGAAAAATATAAAAGATCGACGATAACAACATTGTGGGGTGGATTTTTTTATGAAGATCGCAGGCATTATCGCTGAATACAACCCTTTCCACAACGGCCATCTCTATCACTTAGAAAAGACCCGCCGGGAAACAGGCGCGGACTATATTGTGATCGTGATGAGCGGGGATTTCACACAAAGGGGCGCTCCCGCTCTGGCCGATAAATATGTACGGACACAGATGGCCCTGTCCTGCGGCGCAGACCTGGTGATGGAGCTGCCGGCCATCCATGCCACGGGGAGCGCCCCCTATTTTGCCCGGGGCGCCGTGGCACTCCTCCATAACCTGCAAGCCGTGGACTATCTGTGCTTTGGGAGCGAAAATGGAGAAATGGCTGACTTTGACCGGATCGGCCGGATACTGGGACAGGAACTCCCAACATTCAGGCGAAGTCTGCGTCAATACCTCTCTGAAGGCTACACCTTCCCCCTCGCCCGGCATCAGGCTCTGGCGGACTACCTGGGAAGCTCCTCTTTCCCAAACGGACTGCTGGATTATCCCAACAATATCCTAGGACTGGAATACTGTATAGCCCTGCAGGAGTTCGCCTCCCCCATACAACCTCTCACCATCCGCCGTCAGGGAAACTCCTATCATCAGACAGAACTTGGCGAAAGATACAGCTCCGCCGCTTCCATCCGCCAGGCTGTCTCCCAGGGGATCCCTTTTGCAGACTGGTCCCCCCATCTTCCCGGACCGGCCGCCCAGACATTGGGATCCCTTTTGCAAAAACGGGGATGGCTGCAGGAGAACGACTTTTCGCTCCTGCTCAAATATAAATGTATGGAAACGCCGCCGGAAAGACTATGCCGTTATTTCGATGTGTCAAAAGAAATGGCCAACCGGATCCACAATCGCCTGAACAGTTTTACGGATCTTTCGGATTTCATCACACAGATAAAGACAAGAGAGATCACTTATACGCGGGCCGCCCGGGGGCTTTTGCACATCCTTTTGGATCTGTACCAGCCGCCGCTGCGTCCGTCCGCCCAGAAGACCGCTCCTTACGCACGCATCCTCGGTTTTCACCGGGAGGCCGCGCCTCTCTTGGCACAGCTAAAAAAAGCAAGCCGGATACCATTGATATCACGGCCTGCTAAATCCTTAAAAAATGACAGATCTTTGGATCAGGACGCCCGCACCATGCTGGAACAGGACATCCATGCCGCCAATGTGTACGAGAGCGTTCTGGCTCATAAGAGCGGTACGCCTTTTGTCCATGAAAATTGCCGGCCGATCGTTTATTTTGATCTTTAGAAGGTACTTGAAATGGGAACTCCGAAAGGCACCACATTATCTAGTGTAGCAACCAGCTGACTTCTGTATCAATTGCACCGCCTATTTTGCCATCTGCTGCGTTGTCGTCAATCGCCGTAGCCACCGCTACGCCTCATTCCTCCGCCTTGCAGAGTGACAAAATATCCGGCACACTTTATTACAGAAGTCAACTTGTCGCTACACTAGTACTCCACCCGGCCAGAGATCATACATTTGAGAAGTTCTGTCTGGATCGCTTTCTCTCTACAGCTTAGATACTCCAGAGCTTACTATCAAGATCCTGTCGATCCCAAGCTAAAAAGCCTGTTGATCTTGACAGGATCTACATAAATAAACGATCGCTACTTTTTTAATTCTTAAAACTATAGATCGGCGCCGGTATCCGTCCGCCCCTCTCCACAAAATCCGTACAGGAGGATCCATTCACTGGCATGATCGGTCCATGTCCCAGCAGACCGCCAAATTCCACCGTTTCACCCACGCCTTTCCCAATCACAGGTATAAGGCGCACGGCCGTAGTCTTCTGGTTGACCATGCCGATGGCGGCTTCGTCGGCGATGATGCCTGAGATCGCGCTGGCAGGTGTATCTCCCGGGATCGCGATCATATCAAGCCCCACAGAACAGACGCAGGTCATAGCTTCCAGTTTCTCAATGGTCAGTGCGCCTGCGTCCACTGCATCGATCATCCCCTGGTCTTCACTGACCGGGATGAACGCACCGCTCAACCCCCCTACAGCGGAAGACGCCATCACACCGCCTTTTTTTACCTGGTCGTTTAAGAGAGCCAGAGCCGCCGTCGTCCCTGGCGCGCCCGGATGTTCCACCCCGATCTCTCTTAAGATATCCGCCACACTGTCTCCGATCGCCGGGGTAGGCGCCAGGGACAGGTCCAGGATACCGAAAGGCACGCCCATCTTCCTGGACGCTTCCTGCGCCACCAACTGGCCAACCCTCGTGACTTTGAACGCCGTCCGCTTGATCGTCTCGCAGAGCGTCTCAAAATCAGCGCCACGGACGCTCTCCAGAGCTTTCTTCACCACGCCGGGACCGCTGACCCCCACATTGATGATACTGTCAGCCTCCGTCACCCCGTGGAATGCCCCTGCCATGAAGGGATTGTCGTCCGGAGCGTTACAGAACACCACTAATTTGGTACATCCGCAGGAATCCCGGTCTTTTGTCTTCTCAGCCGTTTCCCGTCTTCGTAGAACCCACATTGACTGAAGAACACACCCTGTCAGTCTTCGCCAATGCCTGGGGGATGGAGCGGATCAGGTATTCTTCCGCCTGGGTCATCCCTTTGGAGACCAACGCCGAATAGCCCCCGATAAAATTCACTTTCACAGTCTTTGCCGCATCATCCAGTACCTTGGCCAGGGAAGCAAAATCTTCCGGGCTTTTGCAGGCACTCCCTCCGATCAGCGAGATGGGCGTGACAGAGATCCTTTTATTCACAACAGGGATCCCGTACTCCATCTCGATCTCTTGACCCACAGGCACCAGGTTTTTCGCCGTGTCCACGATCTTCTGGTATACACGCTCCCGCAGCCTCTCCAGATCGGTGTCTATGCAATCCAGCAGGCTGATCCCCAATGTGATCGTCCGCACATCCAGGTTTTCCTGCTCGATCATCTGATTTGTCTCATTTACCTCAAAAATATTTATCATGATCCGTTCTACTCCTAATCAAATCCTGTGCATCTTGGTGAAAATGTCTTCATTCTGACAGCGGATGACCATACCGATCTCCTCTCCCAGGCCTTCCAGTTCCTGGGACAGGATGCCCATATCTTTTGCCGACTTGCTGGTGTCTGTGATCATCATCATATTAAAATATCCCTGTACGATCGTCTGGGAGATATCCAGGATATTGATCTGATTATTAGACAAGTATGTGCATACTTTCGCAATGATACCTACTTTGTCCTGCCCTACCACCGTTATGATCGTTTTCTTCATTTTACCTTACCTCTCGTTTTCTCTGCTTTTTCTCCATATTTGTTCCCGCTCATGGACTGACGATCTCTAGATATTCATATTGGGAATCATTGAGGCTTATCGCCAAGATTGCCGTTCCATTTTCAATATTTGCCAACAATGACCTGCATTTTGATAAACTATATATGACTGACAGATATCTTCTGCCAAACTCTTTTCCATTTTCTACCTCTAATAACTCTGTACACCATTTATGTTCCTTTCTATAATCACAATATACCCTTTTTTGGTCGATAGATAGACACTTATCTCCAAATTCCTCTTTCATCCTTTCATAATATCCTAAATCTTCTGTTGCCAAAAAAATATACTCATACCCATATAAGTCCATGATAAATCTGCACTTTGCGATCATTTTATCCAAACTCGCGATCCATGTACTCCTGCCTCTTGCCCTGCAAGCCTCTTCTCTAAAATCCGTTCCCCGCAAGAGTACACCCAATACATCTCTCTTCTTTTTCAATACTCCCGGCATTAATTCTTCAAACCTTTTTTTAGTATCTGCATTAAATTTAATAGTTTTCATGACTTTATTTAAGTCCATAAAATGTTCACGCCTGCGATTTGGATCAAGAAAAAGATCATCAACAAAACTAATACGATCAGAAGAACATCGGATCACTGAAGCGCTCTCATAAGCTTCTTCAACTGTTATATCTGATAAGGGTTCAAAAAAATAATCCCACATATTTTCTGATCCGGATACTAAATACTGATTTGGTCTATGTGACAGATCAACAACAAATTTCCAATTACGGCGTTTTGCATATAAATAATTTAAATAAGTGTGGATAACGATCGAACCCAGACCTTCTATCCCTGTATCACAATCAAATAAAAAAACCGTGCTATTTTGATTTTTTTCTCCAAAATATTCTATAACGGAACACCTATATATACTATATAATACACGGACACTATTGTAAATATCCACAGCGTATTCTGGCGGCCTTTTTACACAGCCTTCTTCTATCTGGTTATATCTCACCTGTCCATGGTTTTCGTCCGTATAGACCACCTTTCCGTCGGACGTGATCCATAAACATCGTTTCCCCCAAAATGTACCTGTCATATCTTCCTTTGGACTCATATATATAGCTATATTGAGCAATTCCGGAAAATACGATATCTTTTGATCAAGAAAGAATATTTTTTTAGAGGGATATCGCTTAGCCAACAAGATAGCAAGCGCATACGTGTATTCTTCAATCTCCAGAAAAACATAATCTTCAAAAGGATCTACCAATGAACATTCCAACTGCTCTGCTTTCACGTCAAGATCATATCTCCAAAATATTTCGCTTGTAGCCGTACCTCCGTACAATTTATTTTCCACATAATGTAGTAGATATACACATTCTCCCGCATCATCCAGCACTGGAAAATACGTATCATAAGATACACGATTTTCTTTACAATAGTCTCTAGCTTTTACAAATATATCTCCCCCTATATCCGAAAATGTTTTGATGACTAAATTATTCTTCAGAAAATCGGTCAAATTCGTTGCTGCAAAAACACTTCCAGCCTTTTTGAGCAGAAAGACCATCTTATCCCAATCTGGATTTTTTGCTATAAGATCTAAGGTCTGCCTAGCATTTTCCTGAAAGTCTTCTAAATCTATCACGAATACTTCGCCATCGTATACTTTCAACATTTTTTCTACTCCTTCCCTTATTGCATTCTTTTGTAGATGCAAGCAAGGTGCTTCTTTCGCCGCTGACACTCAGGCACCGTATTTTTGCGCTTTATGTACCGCTGCGAACGACAGAAAGCGAGAGCGTGCCCTGTGGCAATTTTGTTTCATCACGATACCAGATCTTCGATGTGCAACATATCATATTAAAAATATGGAAGATTGATGAGAACATCATATTATGACCAGTTCAGAAACCTGCTCTCTCCCAGCCACCTGTATGTAAAAATCCCGTGCATGATAGGGATTTTCCCCATTGTCCACTTCCCCGCACACTGTCTCATATGCCAGTTTATCATAATTATTTTCTTTGCTCAGATGCCCCAGGAACACTGCTCTCAGGTCATCGTGGAGCAGCCGGCTCAGGAGCCGTCCGGCGTTCTCATTTGACAGATGTCCTCTGTCCCCCAATATCCTGCGTTTCAGATAATAAGGATATCGTCCCACCTGGAGCATATTCACATCATGGTTCGCTTCCAGGAGGAGGGCATCCAGAGTTTTGAGCCGCTCTATCGTATATTCATTGTATTTGCCCATATCCGTGGCGATGCCCACCGACTTTCCCTGGCTCTCCAGCCGATACCCCACCGGCTGCGCCGCGTCGTGGGAGATGGAGAAAGGCCGGACTTTCAGATCCCCCACGAAAAATCCCCTGTCCGGCTCTATCTCATGGAACAGTCCTTCGGGCATCCTGCCCAGTTGTTTCATCCGGCTGACGGCCTCTATGGTCCCTGCCGTGGCATATATGGGCACGCCGTATTTCCGGGCCAGGACGCCCAGCCCCTGGATATGGTCAGAATGTTCATGGGTGATGAGGATCCCGTCCACATCTCTCGTCGTCCGGTCTATGGAATTTAAGCCGGACTCTATCCTCTTTCCACTGAGTCCCACATCCACAAGCACGCTGGCATGTCCGGTGCCAACGTAGATACAATTGCCGCTGCTGCCGCTGGCGATACTACATAACTCCATATGTCCCTATCCTTCTATCTATCTGTTGATATGTAACCTGCAGATCCCCATCGTTCTCCACCACGTAGTCACACTTTTTCCGGAAGATCTGGTCTGTCTGCTGGTTTTTGAAGATATCTGTGATCTTTTCGTCCGAGTAGCCCCGTTGATCTTTGAGCCGCTGCCTGCGGATCCTTGGATCCGCACAGATATACCACAGATCCCCGCAGATCTCATCGTAATGATCCTCTATGAGGAGAGCCGCCTCGATCACAAAGATCTTCCGCCCCGCTCTCTCCTCTTCTGCCATGCGCCTGCAGATTTCTTTTTTCACCGCCGGGTGGATGATGCCGTTCAGCTGCGCCAGGACCCCCGGACGGGGAAAGACGATCTGCGCGACTTTCTTCCGGTCGATCTTCCCCCGATCATCTAAGATCCCTTCTCCCAACAGATCCAGGACCGGAGAAAAACAGCTCCCCTCCGGCTCCATCAGTTCATGGCCCACCAGATCCGCCTGCACCGTATAGGCGTCATAACGTTCTTTAAGATGATCCAGCACTGTACTCTTTCCGGCTCCCACGCCGCCTGTTATCCCTATGATCTTCATCTATTTCGCCTCATACCAACTCTCTCCCTGATGCATATCCACTTCCAGGGACACAGACAGATGGGCCGCGCCCTTCATCTCTTCTTCCAGTATCCGGGAGACTGCCCCGATCTCATCTTTATGCGTCTCCACCAGAAGCTCGTCATGGACCTGCAGGATCAGTCTGGACCTTAGACCCTCCGCCGACAGCCGCTGGCGCACACGGTTCATGGCGATCTTGATGATATCCGCCGCCGAACCCTGTATAGGGGAGTTCATCGCGACACGTTCCCCAAATCCCCGCTTCATACGATCACTGGCCTTTAACTCCGGGACAGGCCTGCGCCTGCCGAACATGGTAGATACATATCCCTCTGTCCTGCCCTGTTCCACCAGCCCGTCCAGAAAACCTTTGATCTGTGGATATGTCTCAAAATATGACTGGATATAGTCGGCCGCCTCTTTCCTGGTGATGCTCAGATCCTGGCTCAGTCCGAAAGAACTGATACCGTACACGATCCCGAAGTTGACGGCTTTGGCATTGCGCCGCTGCAGATCCGTCACCTCATCAAAGGGGATATGGAACACCTGGGAAGCCGTGATCCGATGGATATCCTGTGCCTCCTGGTATGCCTGGATCAGCTTCTCATCCCCGGACATATGCGCCAATACCCTCAGTTCGATCTGGGAATAATCTGCATCCAGGAATACATACCCTTCCTTCGGCACAAAGACCTTGCGGATCAGCCGCCCCAGCTCCATGCGGATGGGTATATTCTGCAGATTCGGCTCCGTACTGCTGATGCGCCCGGTGGCCGTTATGGTCTGGTTGAAATGAGAATGGATCCGGCCTGTCCCATCCACAAAGTTCAACAGCCCGTCTGCATATGTGGATTTTAATTTAGTGAGCTGTCGATATTCCAGTATATCCCTTATGATCTCATGATCGGGAGCCAGTTTATCCAGCACATCCGCCGCTGTCGAATACCCGGTCTTTGTCTTCTTCCCACCGGGGAGTCCCATCTTTTCAAATAAGATCGCACCCAGCTGTTTTGGGGAATTGATGTTAAATGTCTCCCCGGCCTGCTGGCAGATACGGGCTTCCAATTCCTGGATACGCCCCACGAGTTGTTGCCCATACGTCTCCAGAGACTCTGCTTCCACCTGGATCCCTTCCCGCTCCATTTCATAGAGGGTGGTCACCAGAGGCATCTCGATCTCCCAGAAGACTCCCTCCATACCTGTTGCCTCCAGAGACTCTTCCAGGGGCTTACGGGCATCCTGAGCAACATAGGCCATAGAACACCCCACCTGCATCAGGGCTTCCGGCTGGTCTTTATATGCCTTCATATCCGGAGTCTTCCCCAGCAATTCCTCCCGCGGAGGCAAAAACAGTCCCAGATAGTCCTTGCCGATATCCTCATAGGTATGATCGGATCGGAGGGGATTTAAGAGATATGCCGCCACTCCTGCGTCGAAGGTCTTCTTTTCTTCTAAAAAGGGCAGAAAATGCAGCAGATGTTTCACATCCATCGCCGCCAGCGAGACTTTTTCCGTCAGACCCTCTACCTGGGACGCCAGGAACTCCCCGGACAACTCTCCATCTGTTGTAAAATAGACCGCCCGGCTGCCCCAGGCCAAAGAAAGGGCGCTGATCTGTCCCTCCTGCCCGCAGATCCAGATCCCGGCTCCCGCCTCTTGTCCTGCCTGGGTAAAATATTCTCCCGCCTCTTGGCAGCTCTTACACCATACAAAATCTTTTTCCAGAGAGTCTGTCTGGACATCCTGTGAAAATCTCCCTAATAAGTTCTTAAAATCCAGCCGCTGGAACATCTCATAGGCTTCCTGGGTGTACATCTCGCCCACCCGGGCTTTCTCATAGGCAAAGTCTACGGGAGCCTGTATGTCGATCGTAGCCAGCTCTTTGCTCAACTGGGCCATATCATAATGTTCCCGCAGGGATTCTCGAGCTTTCTTCGGCGTCACCTGCTCCAGGTTGGCATAGGCGTTCTCAATGCTCCCAAACTGGACCACCATCTTCGTAGCCGTCTTCTCCCCCACCCCGGGGATCCCGGGGATATTATCTGAAGAGTCCCCCATCAATGCTTTTAATTCCACGATCTGGGGCGGCGTTACCTGATATTTTTCCTTCACCTGATCTGCAAGATAATCCTCCACGGTGGTACTCCCCCGGCTGGTCTTAGGGATACGTATCTTGATCCGGTCCGTGGCCAGCTGGAGAAGATCCCTGTCCCCGGAGAGGACCGTCACCTCCATGCCTTTCTCCTCGCTCTTCTTTGCCAGGGTCCCCAGGATATCATCCGCCTCATACCCTTCCAGCGTGACCACATGGATCTGCATGGAAGCTAAGACTTCTTTCAGCACCGGGACCTGCTCCCGCAATTCCTCCGGCATGGGTTTTCTGGTGCCCTTGTATTTATCGTAACGTTTGTGGCGGAAAGTGGGCGCAGACAGATCAAAAGCGACCGCCAGATACTGCGGTCCCTCTTCCTCCAGAGTCTTTGTCAGTATATTTATAAAACCGTAGATACCGTTTGTATGCAGGCCTTCCGAATTTGTCAGATCCGGAAGGCCGTAAAATGCCCGGTTGATGATACTGTGACCATCTATCAACAATATTTTTTCACTCATAAAAATCTTCCTAAAACTCCTTCCACTCACGTTCTAAAAGAGCATCAGCAACGGCACAAGGAGGACCAGCAAGATGCAGCCGACCACCAGGATCCACCGTTTTATCATCTCCCGTCTGACGTACCGTTCCCTGTGCTTTAGATCTTCTAAGAGGACCGTGTTCATATTATATGAACGGTCGCTGTCCCCATTCTCCAGATGCTCCATGGCAAAATACACCATATAATACGTCTGCAGTTCATCATAACAGGAAGAACAGCTCTTTATATGGGCAAGGAACTCCCGCAGATCGTGCAGGCTCATATTTTTATTGATATAGGCTGATACCAGGTTCTCTGCCTTTTTACAGTCCATAGAACACCCTCCCGCGATCAGACTGTATGTGTCGTCTCATATTGGGTCATTATAGCATTTCCCCAGCGCAAAGTCCATATTTTTTCAAATAGCGGATCCATATTGCGTTCATCACCGCAGCAGATTTGTCTGGAACGCCGACCAGAAGACAAAAAGATGCAGGATGACCGCACACGCCAGCAACTGCTTTTCTATATCCCGATGCAAGACCAACCTCCTGTTTCGCAGACATGGGAGCAATACAGGCAGCAGCGGCAGAAAATATCTCCCCTGGACGCCGTCGATATGATCCGCCCCCGCAGCCGTCCAGGTCAATAGGAAAACCCCAAATATAGCCAACACTGTCACCACTGAGGATCCCACAGCCAAAAACCTGGCCCCTGTCTGTATATACTGCTTTTCTCTTGCCACTTTTACCGCCGAAAGGAACAGCAAGAGCCAGAAACCATATACAAGATAGTCAGGAATCTCTGTATCCAGCCATCCCAGCTTCCCGCCCACCATCGTAGACAGATAAAGATCCCCCTGGGAACGCAGACTCTCCGCCAGGAGCCGCAGCCCCATCGCCGGGTGGGCCAGCACATCCTGCAGGCTAATCCCCTGCCACTCTCCTTTGGCCGCATGGAAAGACGTCCTGGTCAGGTAATAGACAATGGAATACAGACGGACTGCCAGCAGAGATAAGAGTCCGCCTCCCAATACACAGGCTCTGCCCGCCCACATGTGTCTGACTGATGGACATTTACGGGCCGGTATGAGCAGGCACAGGGCAAAGAGCGGCAGGTACACGATCTTCAGCGGCACCACCAGTACAGCGATCCCTGCGAGAAGGCCCCAGTCTTTCCAACACATCCTCTCTTTTATATAGATACAATGCCATACCTGGCCTGCAAAGAGATATGTGAGCGCCAGCATCATGCTGTCATAGGAACAGGAAGCTCCCAGCTCCAGCGACATGGGGAGCAGGGCAGTCAGGGCCAGCGCTCCTTTTGCAAAAGGCATCCGCCTGACCGCATGGTAGACGCATCCTGCATAAAACAAGAGCGACATACATCTGGTGAACATGAAGAGCGGCACGCCCCCTAAATGCAGGGATCTGGCTATGAGTATGCCCGCGATCTGAGGTAGATAAGCCAGAGGCCAGACTCCGCTGAGCATGCGGGAACCGAATGTGACTTTCCCGCCCTCCCCCGACATGGATAGGAACTCATCCCAAAATAGCTGATAACTGTATGCCGTGGGGTTCTTCTGGGCTTCATTATATACCATGTCCTCCTGACGCATATAGACATATCCCGCCTCATCCCCGGCCGGCTGCATGAGCATCCTGTTCGTATATGCATAGGCTGTCCCAAAATGAGCTGGTTCATCCGGCGCAGCATGGGGCGGCATCACAAACATATACCCTGTCCCCAGCAACAAGACCAGGACAGTCACGATCCGCTCCAGCGGCACCTGCCGTATCTTCCCGGGGATACGCAGTACAAACAGACAGAACAACAGATAGACCGCCCCTGTATAGAGAGCCAGGAGAAGAAAAGACACTCTCACGCCTGCGTAGTCCGAGTGATATACTTCCAGAGCCAGGTCTGTGGATACACCCTCTTCTCCTGTCAACGTACCTCTTTTATACAGATCTTTTTTCGTACGGTACAGTGAAAAACTATTGCCCGGTGTTCCATCCAGAGAACGCACCTCCACCCGGAACCGCTCCCCGCCCTCCCGCACCCGGACCGGGGATCCAAGGTCGAACCTGCGGGCCCGGTTATCCTCTATCTCCCCACCAGAAAGGATCCACTGACCCAGCAGACTGCCATCAGACGCACGGTAAAACTTTACCTGGGCTTTTCCCTGGCTGCCCCTTCCATAGGTAGCAAACTCCAGGGCAAAACCTGTCACTGTCCCTTGTTCCAGCCAAAAGTCCTGCGCCAGCTCCCTGCCTCTCACCAGCTCTCCCGTGACTTCCCTTTCGCCAGAAATGCGCAGCAGCGCCCCCGGATGTTCCTGCACGTGGATCCTATACTGGCGGTGGACCAGGAACATATCCAGCAAGAACACGATCCCCAGCAGCGACAGCCCCAGCAAGACTTTCCACCTATCCCACGACTCAATGACCTTCTTTTTACCAGACATCTCTCCCCTCCTCTCCCCCTTCCTCTGTTTTGTTATTTTACAATATCCCCCATGGATATGCAAGTAAGGATCTGGTCAGATATCCTATGGAAAAAAACGCAGCGATATGATAAAATCGAGAAAACACATGATAAGGAGAGCAAAAGAGAATGGATAGACCTACAAGGATCCTTACTTATTATATATACACCATCCTATGTCTGGGCCTGCTGCTCCTCCTGCCGTCTCAGAGAGTCTCAGCGGCAGCAAAAGCCACGGATGCCAAGATACATTTTATCAACTTAAACGCCAACAACGATGCGATCCTGCTGGAATGCAACGGCGCTTTCGGCATGGTGGACTCCGGCGAAGATAACGGTTACCCGGACGGGAGCAGCAAACGCTATCCCTGGCGGGCGGGCATTGTAAAAGGGAACGGCCAGACCCAGAATGTGACCCAATACCTCCGGTCCGTGGGTGTAAAACGCCTGGAATTTTACATCGGCACCCATCCCCACAGCGACCACATCGGCAACGCCCATCAGATCATCAAGACATTCCGCCCCAAGCGGGTCTACCTGCGTCCATACAGAGACTCTTTCATCACCAACAAGACCCGACTCTGGGATAACCTGTATGTATACGACAATACATTAAAAGCGGTCAAAGAAGTGAACCGCCAGGCATCTGACGCAGAAGATGGCATCACTCTGATCCAATACCTAAAGAAAAACGCCGCTTACATAGATCCTCTGCGCAGGGTAAGAAACAGCTCCAACAAAAAGACCACAGCCCGCACATATCTTTCATCCCCTGCCCGCCTTGCCTCTGCCGACGGCTCGCCCAACGAGGAACTCACCGAGACTATAGATACCAGCGGAGTCACCGTCTCCGACGCCGCACCCGCCGCAGGTATCCAGACCCAGGAAGGGCTTTCATCCGATGAGATGGTAGTGGACTATACACCCATGGTCCCGAACGACACATACGACGCCGCGCCGTTGTCCCTCACAGGCAGCTCTAAGCCCCAGACAGCCAGACCCATATTCACGCTGGGCGACGGCATGACCATCGAGATCATGAACTACGATGCCAGGCTGTCCGCACCGGACGCCAATTATTTCTGCCTGGGCGTAAAAGTCACGGCCAACGGTTCCACAGCTTTTCTCTCCGGAGATATCAACAACTACAGGGGGGACGAAGACCGGCTGGCCAGCCAGCTTGGTCATGTGGACGTATTAAAATTAGGACATCACGGCTACTACGGCTCCAACACCTCCGGCTATCTGAGACGCTTGAGCCCCCAGATCGCCGTCCTCACAGGAACAACAGGCCAGACCCGCCAGCAGATGTGGGATGCCCTGGCTTCCACGGGTACCCGTACCTACATCACCACATTATACGCAGGGAGTACCGAAGCCACGATCGTCAACATGGGCAGAAAAGTCTCCACGAATGTGGGACGGAACGCACAGCTTTCAAAAAAGATCGTATCTGGTTACTCCGCCAGTATGAAGACATATCTCTACATGAAAAACGGGAAAAAAGTAGTGGGCGGAGGTTTCCAAAGATCCGGCCGCACCGGATATTATTTTCCCGCCGGTTCCGCTGCACCTCTGACAGACCGCTGGATCAAACATAAAGGCAGATGGTACTATTTCGGATCCACAGGCAAGATGGAGACTGGCTGGTTCAAGATCAGCGGCTACTGGTACTATTCCAATGAAAATGGGATCATGCAGGTGGGATGGGTCAGACATAAGGGCAAAAAATATTATCTGACATCCAATGGCCATATGGTCACCGGAGATAGGAAGATCGGAAAGTATTGGTACCATTTTCGCTCCGACGGTTCCATGTTCACCGGATGGCTGAAAGACCGCTATTATTATGATGAACAGGGACGCTGGATCCCCAGCCGCAACAGATCTGGCTGGCAAAAATATGATAAAGGCTATAAATGGCGCTCCAAAAACGGGACTTTTGTCAAAAACGCCTGGAAGACGATCCACGGCCACCGATACTATTTTGACTCCAACGGTTACCGGGCCACAGGCATCATGAAGATCAACGGGAAAAAGTATCACTTCAGTCCCAGCGGCATAGCCTCCACTGGATGGCAGACCATAGCCGGGCAGAGATATTATTTTACCAGCAAAGGGATGTGTACCGGCTTCCAGAGCATACACGGGAAAAAATATTATTTCCGTTCCAACGGGACTCTTTACCAAAAACAGAAGCTAAAGACCATCGATGGCAAGACCTACTATTTTAACGGCGACGGCACAGTCGCTACCGGCTGGAAGACTGTACAGGGCAAAAAGTATCATTTCGCCCCTACTGGTGCCATGGCTCTCGGCTGGCACACCATTGGGCAAGATAGATACTATCTCAGCCGGCAAAACGGTGCCCTGACAGGGTTCCAGAACATCCAGGGCCGCCATTACCTGTTTGACGGATCCGGTAAACTAAAGGAAGCCCCGGCTCCCGGCTGGTACAGCTTCAACGGCACCGACTACTATTATTTCCAGACAGAAAAGACTCTGCACACGGGGTGGCTGTCTTTACAGGACTTTTACTATTACCTTGACCCGGACACCGGGATCATGGCCACAGGATCGAGACATCTGCCAGACCGGGATGATCCTGCCAGTGATACGCTCTTCTACTATTACTTCCAGCCCCCGCAGGAACAGCACCAGGAAAACATGGACTGGGGGATGATGGCCGCAGGAAAGACCATTACCATCCCTGGAGCAAATGGCACATGGACATATAGTTTCGATGAAAACGGTAAAGGCACGCACCTGCCGGATCCCACTCCGGAGATACCTCCAGAAGTGACACCAGAGAGCCCACCGCTGACACCTGCTGTATCAGAAAATATCTCTGACAACGATCCGGGGCCGGCACCTGCCGTTTCGGAGGATACATCCGTGACGATCCCTTAGAGCCTGTCCGAAAAATGCTTTATGTCAACTGCATGTCACGATCTGTACCCAAGGGTATGCTATGGGGAATTTGATCCAAATGAAGACGGCATAGCGGGCTACGCCAACTGAAAACGGAGCAGATCGACCGTAAAATGGGGCTTGCAGATGGCATAAATGATCTCTAAGACACGCTCCAGGTCTCCTTGAGATCGTCACCCCCATATGCTATAATCCCAACAACTATAAATATATCCGATCTTTGGAGGGAACACCTATGCCGATCAAAATACAAAACGACCTGCCTGTAAAGAGCATCTTGGAAAAAGAAAATATCTTCATCATGGATGAACACCGCGCCACACGTCAGGACATCCGTCCCATCCAGATCTTGATCCTAAACCTGATGCCATTAAAAGAAGACACAGAATTACAACTCCTGCGCGCTCTCTCCAACACCCCGCTCCAGGTGGATGTGGCTTTCATGCGGACCAGCACGCATACATCCAGGCATACATCTATGAGCCATCTCAATAAATTTTACCAAAGTTTTTCAGAACTGAAAGAACAAAAATTCGACGGTCTGATCATCACCGGCGCTCCGGTGGAACAGATGGAATTTGAAGAAGTGGACTATTGGGATGAACTGGTAGGGATCATGGAGTGGAGTACACGCAATGTCACCTCTACACTCTTTTTATGCTGGGGCGCTCAGGCAGGATTGTACCATTTCTTTGGACTGCCTAAAGTACAGCTGGACCAAAAGCTCTTCGGGCTCTACTGGCATCGAGTGGCCAACCGGAAGATCCCGCTGGTGAGAGGATTCGACGATATATTCCTGGCCCCTCACTCCAGACATACGGATGTTCCCATGGAACTGATCCGGCATTGCAGTGACCTGACTGTATTAGCCGAATCTCCCGAAGCCGGATTATTCCTTGCCATGGCCCACGAAGGGCGGCAGATCTTCGTCATGGGTCATCCGGAATACGACCGTATGACGCTTGACAATGAATACAGGCGCGATCTGTCGAAAGGACTGCCCATCCAGCCCCCGGTAAACTATTACAGAGAGGACGACCCCGATAACCGCCCAGATCTTCTATGGCGCGCCACAGCCAATAACCTCTATACCAATTGGCTCAATTACTATGTATACCAGATCACGCCTTATGACCTGGAGGGAACGCCGTTTAAATAAGGGGGCTACACCTGTTTGGACGGTTTTCGTATTTAATGTTTTTTAACATAGATCCACGTGATCTCACGGCAAAATGGTGTAGTAGATCTCAGGCCATTTCGCTTTTTATGTCAACCACTTTGTTTTTGACCTGCGGCACGATCTTTTCAATATCTATGGATGATCTTTCAGCCGTCAGACGATCGATCCTGCAATCCGTAGATCAGAAAAGGACGGTATTGTGTATTTAGAGCAGAGACAAGGCAGAAACACTATTCTTTGTCTAACAGAAAAAGGGGAAAAATTTGTATCAGAGAAAACTTATCCATTGTATGGAGCAGAGAATAAGATCTGGAATGAGTGGACAGCAGAAGAACAGCAGCAGTATTTAACTCTTACTCAAAAATATCGCGACGGACTCAAAAAACACTTAAAAGATATTATATAAAGGAAAGAACAAAGTATTTTCTGATGGGGTGGCTTGATGTCGGCAACAGCAAACTAAGGGGATCATCACATTTGATATTGTCCCCTATCTGAAAAAATATTTTGAAAATAAGAGGA
>CANTEW010000051.1 GCA_947652925.1 uncultured Lachnospiraceae bacterium | reverse complement strand
AGACAGGGGGTGTACAGGCGCGCCGGACTGGATAATAGAGATAGTATCCCCCAGCAACCCGGCACATGATTATGTACGCAAGCTGAACTTATATCTGGATGCAGGCGTGCGGGAATACTGGATAGTAGACCCGATGCAGGGAACCGTCTATGTCTATCACCTGGAAGAGGAGCAGTTTAAGATGACCGCCTACACATTCCAGGATGAGATAAAAGCCGGCATTGACGGTCTGCACATCGACTTTAAAGAGCTGGGCTTATAGCGTGAAATGACCATCCTGCTGCCTGATATGATACCTCTAAAGTAGACAGATAAAATATAGAGATCTGTTACTTTGGAGGTATTTTTCATGCCAAGATCAAAACACTCTCCTGAATTTAGAACAATGGTATCACAGGAATATATTGACGAGGAAGGTGCTGTTGATGATATCATTGCCAGATATGGAATATCCAGCCGTTCTATCTTAAGACGATGGATCATGGAGTATAATGCCAATAGAGAACTTAAGGATCACAATCCGAAACAGGGGGTCTATATGGCAGGAACACGCGCATCTGATCGATCTCTGGACACTCGACCAATAGAGCAGCTTTATCGAACACATAGAAGACATACGGGCCAGGACAGCCCTGGATCTGCTCTTATATTCCGGGATGGGATCCGGCGAGATGATGGCCCTCACTCTGGATGACTTTAACTCCACCGCCAATACCATCAGCATCACCAAGGCCTTCTATCAGAGTATGCATACGATAGGCCCGCCAAAGACAGGTGAGGATCAAGAAAAATGTCATCAATCTCTGCGCAGCGCTTCGATCGGACTCAATCTCGCAGCCTTCCGCGCCGGATACAATCCGAAAAAAATCCCAATGCCTGAGGAAAACAGCGTGGCGAACAAGACCGTGGACACGTGGATACCCGGTGGGAACCCTAGTGTGGGGACAGAACAGATGACATGGGCAAGCCCGATACCGATCATTATCCCGATCAATCCCCCGATACAGGAGATGATCGCCGACTCTGCCAGGAACTGCATGGTGATGGATGAAGTCTTCGCTCCAAGAGCTTTACGGATACCGATCTCCCGGGTGCGCTCCGTCACGGACACCAGCATGATATTCATGACACCGATACCGCCCACCAGAAGAGAGATCCCGGCCACAAAGGAGATAAAACCTGTGATCATCCCCAGCATATCATTGATCTGGCCCACCTGGTCGTTGTAATCCTGCATCTGATAATATTCTTCTCCCTGGCTGTAGTGCCGCCTGTTCAAGAGTTCCAGGGCATTTTGGGCCACGACACCTGACTCCACCGTGCCATCTGTCGTGGCATAGAACCCATAGATATTGTCAGTCGTCTCCCAGCCAAAAGCCTCAAAAGCCGTATAGGGCATCTCCAGGGAGATGGAATCCCCCGCATAGTCATAAGTCACCATATTGTCTTCATTTTTGCTCTCAGAGATACCGATGATCGTCACGTCCACCGTGTTATTATAAAGGCTCACCCCCAGGTTCATCCCCAGGATATCATCTGTGCCGAAAGCTTTCATGGCATCTTTTCTGCGGATCACACATACCCGGTTCCCTGTAGCGATATCGCCCTTGTTATAATAACGCCCGGACACGATCTTGATCCCGGACACCTCTTCCTGCGCCGTCCCCCCGCCCCGGATCGAGACATCAAAAGTCCCTTTAGGGGCCAGTGTCGAGCCTGTATCCATATAATCCGGACTGGTGCCGGAGACCCCTTCCAGAGCTTCGATCGCCTCCATATCATCGGCATTCATATACTCTTCATTTTTCTGGCCGTCATCGTTCATGTAGATATATATCTGCCCTCCGGCAAAAGAGGAGAGCTGTTCGTTCATCTCATCTTCGAACCCATTCCCCACTCCCATGATCGTGATGACTGAGGAGATACCGATGATGATACCTAACATAGTCAAAAATGAGCGGCCCTTATTAGAGCGGATATTAGACAGAGCCATCTTGATATATTCAATCATCTGCCCCATCTGTCCCCTCCTGTCCCTCGACTGCAGGCATACTCTTTGCAGGGCTCCCCTCTGCCAGTCCAGCCGTGAGCTGCGGTATGACCAGGTCGCCTTCTTCCAGTCCTTCCTGGATCTCTGTCTCTGTATCCGAGCTGATCCCGGTCACCACATCCCTGCGGGCGATCGCTCCATCTGCCAGCACATAACAAAATGTACTGTCTTTTCCTGTATTTACAGCTTCCGCCGGAACAGTCAATACATTTTTCTCTGAACCGATGAGGATCGATGCTTTTGCCTCCACGCCAAGGAAGATATCATCATCCGGGTCGTCGATGTCTACTTCACAAGTGATGATGGGCGTGCCTTTTTCATTTTGCTGGGCTACCCGGCTGATATCGCCCACTGTCCCTTGATATTCATGATCCCCTACGGTGATCTGGGCTTTCTGCCCTTTTTTTAATTTGCCGTAGTCATATTTGGATACTGTCGCTTCCACAGCCACATCATCATTGCTGGCCACGCTGACCAGTTCCATGCCCTGGGTCGCCTGTGTCCCTGCAAAGAGTTCGGCCTTCGTGACGATCCCGTTGAATTCTGCTTTGATCCCTCTGCGCCCCTTTTCCAGGAGTTCTTCCTGGGAAGCCACCTCGATCTCCGCCAGGTTATTATTGCTCTCCATGGCTCTCCTGCTGGACCAGGTCACTTCCGTGGCATCCGCAGCGTCAACTTTTGCCTCTTCCTGTGCCAGATCGGACTGGATCTCCGCTAACGTCGTCTGGGCATTTTCCAGATCCAGCTGCCATTGCGCCAGCTGTTTATCAGAAGAAGCATTCTGCGTATCCATCCCCAGCGACGCACCGCCGGCTGAAGACATCCCTTCCAGCATCTCCTGAAGATCTGCGGCCGGCATACCGGCATAATCCCCCATCTGCTCCTTCGACTGTCCGATGACCACCAGATTGGCTTCGATCGCCCTCATCTTACTCTTGATCTGGGATCCTATCGTTTTCGCCGTATTTTCATCCCCTCCGAACTCAGCTTGTGACTTTGAGATAGACAGGCTATCGATCTGCGCCTGGTAACTCTCATTCTGCGCTGCCAGAGTCTCTATCTGCGTGGCAAACTCCAGCGCCTGGCTGAGGGCAGCCACCTCCAGTTCCTGATCTTGGCGCAGCACTTCCGCAGAAACGGACGCCTGCTGGGAAAGCTGTATGGTACGGTCACTGATCGCCTGTTTCAGACTGTTGATATAATCTCTGTAACGGTCCATATCCCCCTGGAGGATCTGTACATTGCCCCTGGCGATGTCCGCTTCCGTCTGCGCCTTGTATGCCTTATCCAGCACATCCTGATTGTTGTTGACAGTCGCTGACCGGGTGTAGCCGGCCTTCAGATCGTCCCTTTCCAGGGAATCCGTATCAAAGCTCACTAAAGTCGCGCCCACATTCACCATCTGCCCTGCCTTGGCCGCGTAATCTTTCACCGTCGCGTTGACTGGCGAATAATACGTCTTCGTCTTCAAGCTCTTGACCTTTCCGCTCACTTCCAGATAAGCGGTCACATCTCCTTTTTTCACTTCCTGGGTGGCCACCATGGGCGTATTGTCTGTCTGGGTCATCTTCGGCAGCATGAGGAGGGCGACCATAGACAAGATCGCCAGGACGCCGATGATGACTGTGGTGATCCTTCCCTGCCTCCTCCTCTGCTCCGGTGTTTTCCTTCCTTTCGGACGTTTTGGCACCTTATTCTTTGGCATATGCTCCTTCCTCCTCTTCATAGTCTCCATTCATGATATCTTCCACGATCCTCCCATCCATGATACGGATGATCCTGCGGGCACTGGCCGCGATCTCATCGTCATGGGTGATCAAGATCACTGTACGTCCTTCACTATGTAACCCCCGCAAGATCCCCATGATCTCTTTTGTAGACCTGGAGTCCAGGTTCCCGGTAGGTTCGTCGGCCAAGATCACCGGAGGCCGGGCTGCTATGGCCCTGGCGATGGCTACTCTCTGCTGCTGTCCGCCGGACATCTCCGAAGGCTTATGTGTCATCCTCTTTTCCAATCCCACCATGCGCAGGGCTTCTTCCGCCAGTTCACGCCGTTCCCACCGATCCACGCCGCGATATACCAGGGGCAGCTCCACATTCGCGATGGCATTCAGATTCCCGATCAGGTTAAACCCCTGAAAGATAAATCCGATCTCCACATTACGGATACTGGAAAGTTCATTATCTGTCATGTAAGAGACATCCTGGCCGTGGAGCAGATACTTGCCTCTCGTCGGCACGTCCAGGCAACCCAGCATGTTCATCAGAGTAGATTTCCCAGAACCGGAATGGCCGATGATCGCCACATACTCTCCCTCTTCCACTTCCAGGTCCACGTGGTCCAAAGCCCAGACTTCATTTTCTCCCGGATTGTAGACCTTACACATATCCTGGATCTCGATCAATTTTCCCATATGACCCTCCGCAAGCATTTTCTTTGGCATCTGTACTGTTTGATTAATACAATAATACATAAAGCCCTGTTTGTCAATACACTTATGATTTTAACTCTATAAAGCAAAAAAAGGAAGTATCTCACCCTAATTTTTTTCTTACATTTTCGTAATAAACAGCTCATCTGCCCTCCCAGACATCCGGATAAGAGCGAAATATTTTCGTAATATCTCTGTGATATTTTGGTAAATATCCGTATTTCTATCACATTTAGAGTTTATAGTCATCACTATACTATAGATTATCTAAAAACAATGAAAGGAAAGATACAATGCAGCGTTGTAGAAAATGCGGAGCGTATAGTGACCACGTAAATATACATTTTGACCGTATGGGGATCTGCAACTATTGCGGATTTTATGAAAAACATAGAAATGTACTGGAGCAAAAAACTGCTCTCAAGAATACCTTTCTCCTGAAAATGGAGATCGGTAAAGCCAAGGCAAGAACGTCCGGCTCATCTTACGACTGCCTGGCGGCTTTCAGCGGCGGAAAAGGCAGCGCCTATATGATCTGGCAGCTGAAAGAAGTCTACCATATGCGCGTCCTGGCATTCACATTCGGAACGATCGGCCATAAAGGCATCCTGGACAGACTGGATATAGACCACATCACATTTTCCCAAAAGGGACCTTTTTCCTATCCCGCCTACCTCCATGCCATAGACCGTCACAGCTATCTGATCGCGGGCCAGAACAAGATCCCTCTCATCTTAAATGGCCGCTCAAGAGCAAAGATCCTGCAATATGCGGACACCACAACGGGTACAGAACCTTTTGAGACTGCGCACTGTCTCAGGGAATATGATAAACAGATCTTCCACGGAGCAGGACTTGCGTATCCCGCCTATCTGTCAGATGGGACAGACCTCCTGGATGATATCGGAGCAGAAGCCATCTCTTATTTTGCTTACCATGATATATGTGAGAAAGATATGATACGGTCGCTGGAAGAAAAGTTCGGATGGATACGTCCGCAAAGATCCCACGGCCCCAGCGGAGCAAGATCCCTTTCCAAAAAAGGTGAACTGGCTTTTCTCGTCCGAAAAGGGGAACTCACCCCGGACCAAGCTGAAAAGATGTTATAAAGATAAAAAAACTATCCCGGAACGACTGACGATCAGTCCTTCCGGGACAGCCTGTGAGTGGAGTAGACGAGAGTCGAACTCGTGTCCGAAAACCCATCCCATGTCCTTCTACTATCATAGTCAGTTCTTTGACATTCCCTCCGCCGCCCGGGAACTAACACCCTGACAGGTTCAGTAGCTTCATGATACGCCTACAGGCTCAAAGCTTTGCCTGCATCGTTTCCTACATGATCGGCGCCAGACCCTCCATGTGTAGGTGCATCAAGGCTGACGAGCAGCAACTAGGCTGCTAACGCGTAATTTTCTTCTGCGTTTATATTTAGGTTTGCGATCTGACACGTCGCCTGCGGATAGCTTCTCCATCTTCAGAGTCCCCGTCGAAACCGGTACTACCCCAGCTTTATTCTATTATACAGGACTGCCCCGGACTCCGTCAAGTGGTTTTTTCTCTACCAGCGGGCTTTTTCTTTTAATTCTCTCTGTGCTTCCCGTTTCTGGTCTTTTTTGGCGATATCCTGGCGTTTATCGTATAATTTTTTCCCCCGCGCTACCGCGATCTCTACTTTTACCAAGCTCCCTTTGAAATATACCTGCAGGGGCACCAGTGTCATCCCCTTTTCCGCGATCTTACGTTCCATCTTGCGGATCTCTTCCCGGTGCAGGAGCAATTTCTTTACCCGCAGGGGATCTTTGTTAAAGATATTCCCTTTCTCATAGGGGCTGATATGCATCCCATAGATGAATACCTCGCCCCGCTCTATCCGGATAAAAGATTCTTTGATACTGCATTTGCCCATGCGCAGGGATTTGACCTCCGTACCCGCAAGAGCTACGCCCGCTTCAAATTTATCCTCAATAAAATGATCGTGGTAAGCCTTCTTATTATTGGCGACCATGCGGATCCCCGCTCCTTTACCCATAATACCTCCTTACTCATCTATCACAAAGTCTATATTCCTCTGGTACAGATCCACATCCACCACACGGACATCCACCCTGTCCCCCAGCAAATATCTTTTCCCGGTGGCTTCCCCCACCAGGATGCCTCTCTCCTCCTCAAACACATAATAGTCATCATCCAGCGCGGTGATATGCACCAGGCCCTCGATGGTATTGGAAAGCTCCACATAAAGCCCCCACCCCGTCACACCGGAAATGACGCCTTCGTATGTCTCGCCTATGTGTCCTTGCATATATTCTGCTTTCTTCAGTTTCTCTACTTCCCGTTCGGCCTCTTCCGCTCTCCGCTCCGCGGCGCTTGAAAGAGCGGCCACTCCATCCAAGATCGAAGCGTATGTCTCCTCTTTCTCAAGGTCCAGCCTTCCCCGCAGTTTATCTTTGATGATCCTGTGGATCTGCAGATCCGGATAACGGCGGATCGGGGAGGTGAAATGGCAGTAATGACTGGATGCCAGGCCAAAATGCCCGCTGCAGTCCACTGTGTACCTGGCCTGCTGCATCGCCCGCAGTGCAAGACGGCTGACCAGCGCCTCATTGGGCTGCCCCTTGACTTTGTGGAGGATCTGCTGGATCTCCAGCGGAGATATCTTCTCTTTCATTTTCTGCAAAGGGATCCCCTGGCTGTGGAGGAGCGTGAGCAGCTCTTCTATCTTGTCCGGATCCGGATCTCCATGCGTCCTGTATATGAACGGGACCAGATCCTCGTAAAATTCCCGGGCCACAGTCTCATTGGCCAGGATCATAAAATCCTCGATCAGTTCCATGGCCCGGTTGTGTCCATAGAGTTCCACCGTCAGAGGCTTCCCATCCTCGTCTACCGTGATCTTGCTCTCCGGAAGATCAAAATCTATGGAACCTCTCGCCTGCCTCTTCCTGCGTACACAGGCGGACAGCTCGTCCATCTTCTCAAAAAGCGGCACAAACTCTCCATATTCTTTACTGATCTTTGGATCTGAGCCGTCCAGGATCTTCTGGACATTTGTATAAGTCATGCGCCTGTCCACCCGGATGACCGTTTCCGCGATCTCATGGCTGACCACATTCCCTTCAGTGTCCACATCCATCAAGCAGCTCAGCGCCAGCCTGTCCTCCCCGGCATTCAATGAACAGATCCCGTTGCTGAGCTTCTGGGGGAGCATGGGGATCACCCGGTCTACAAGATAGACACTGGTCCCCCGCCGGAGGGCTTCCCTGTCCATGGCACTGCCTCCCTGGACATAATTGGCCACATCGGCAATGTGTACGCCCAGGTGATACATACCGTCCTCCCAGGTAAGGGAGACTGCGTCGTCCAGGTCTTTCGAATCTTCTCCATCTATGGTCACCATCGTCCATTCCCGGATATCCCTGCGCCCCTGGAGATCCCCGGGGATCAGCGCCTCAGAGACCCGCCCGGCCTGTCTTGCCACTTTATCTGAAAACTCCGTCGGTATCCCCAGACTCTTGACGATGGCCAGGACATCCGTCCCCGGATCGCCGTTATGCCCCAGGATCTCTTTGATCTTGCCCTCCGGTCCTTTCCGCCTTGACCCATAACTGGTGATGATCGCCACCACTTTGTCTCCGGTGACCGCGCCCATGGAGTCGTTTCCGGATATGAACAGATCATGGCTGAGCTTGGGGTCATCCGGCAGTACGAAACCATAATGCCTGCTCTTTTGGTACGTCCCCACGATCTCCCGGCATCCGTGTTCCAGGATCTTCACCACAGTCCCTTCTCTGCGCCTGCCGCTGCCTTTTTCATTGAGTACCACACGTACTCTGTCTTTATCCATGGCACGGTTCGTCTTAGCCTCGGGGATAAAGATATCTTCCTTCCCTTCCCCCACATCCACAAAGCCAAAACCTCTGGGATGTCCAAGGAAAGTCCCTTCTATATAAGATGTCTCTGCATCTGTGCTGACACGGACATATGTGCCATTCTCTTTCCGCCGTGCGCTCCCGTCCCTGACCAGCTCATCCATCACCTGGTAGAGTTCTTTGCGCCTGGGCCGGGGGATATCCAGCAAAGCCGCCAGTTCACGCAGCCGCATGGGTCGGTAGGCGGCATTTGACAATACGTCCATCATCATCTTTTTCCGTCGTTCTAACTGTCTTCTTTTCATTTTTACCTCTATTACTCCATCCGGCCAGAGATCATAGTTTGACTCCGTCTGCTCCGCACCATTGCGTTGTTAAAATTTCTAACCGATGCCACCGCATCACCGTCAAAATTTTGCCTAGCACTGGTGCAGACCAGGCAAAGTCAAACTACAATTTCTGACTGGATGGAGTACTATGCATTTTTTGATCTATAATGATAAAAGCACCCTTGTCCATGATACAAGAGTGCCTTTCCTTAAAAACTCATGTTCAAAACCGCAGCCAGTATGAAAAACAAAGCTGCCATGACCTTTGTGGCAGTGATCAGCTTCCCTTCCATGGAACGGCCTTTGTTCTTGCCCCAATAGGTATCTGCAGCACCGGCTATGGCGCCAAGTCCCTGCTGCTTCCCTTCCTGCATCAGCACGACGACTGTCAGAGCGACACAATCCAAGGCAAACAGGACTGTCAGGATGATCCTCAAAATTTCCACTTGAACCTACACCTCCCTAATACCAATTGTCTCCTATTGTACCACAGCATCGGGAGGAATACAACCATTATTTTGGAACTTCCACATTGACAAAAGGATGGTCATAACATGCCATCTTGCCCAGATGATCCTCAATGCGCAAAAGCTGGTTGTATTTAGCATTCCTATCAGATCTGCAGGGCGCTCCCGTCTTGATCTGTCCTGCCCCGGTGGCCACTGCCAGATCTGCGATGAAGGGATCTTCCGTCTCCCCGGACCTGTGGGAGATCACGGCTTTGTATCCGGCTTTATGCGCCATCTCCACTGCATCCAATGCCTCTGATAATGTCCCGATCTGGTTCACTTTCACTAAGATCGCATTGGCTACCTGGAGCTTGATACCACAGTTGAGCCTCTTGATATTTGTGACAAACAGATCGTCCCCCACCAGCTGGATCCTCTCTCCCAGCTCCTGGGTCATATGCTTCCATCCGTCCCAATCGTCCTCGTGGAGACCATCCTCGATGGAAATGATCGGGAACTCGTCCACCAGTTCTTTATAATACTCCACCAGCTCTTTTCCCGTACGCAGGACCGTCTCCCCCTTCATCTGGGATTCTCCCGGGAAACGGTATACATCCTTTTCTTTATCATAAAGTTCGCTGGCCGCCGCGTCAATGGCTATACAGATATCTTCCTTCGGACGGTATCCGGCGCGCTCTACGGCCCGTATGATCAGGGAGAGGACCGCGTGCGGGTCGGGCAGGTCCGGCGCAAATCCCCCCTCGTCCCCCACACTGGTAGACAGTTTCTCCTGTTTTAAGATGATCTTCAGGAACTGGTAGACTTCTACGCACATCCGCAGACCGTCATGAAAACTCTCCGCCCCCACAGGCATGATCATGAACTCCTGCAGATCCACTGTATTATCTGCATGCACACCCCCGTTTAAGATATTCATCATGGGGACAGGCATCCTTTTGGCATGGATCCCCCCTATATACTGGAACAGGGGGAGTTTCAGAGCCTGCGCTGCAGCCCGGGCCACCGCCATGGATACGCCCAGCATGGCGTTCGCCCCTATATTGCTCTTATTCTCCGTTCCGTCTGCTTCCAGAAGCATAAAATCGATAGCATTCTGATCCAGGGCATTCTCCCCCAATATGGCGTCCGCCAGCTTGGTATTTACATTAGAGACAGCCTTCTCCACACCCAGCCCCACATATTCTTTCTTATTCCCATCCCTGAGTTCCATCGCTTCGAATTTTCCTGTAGACGCTCCGGAAGGGACCATGGCCCGCCCGGTGGTGCCGTTGACGCCTACGATGCCCTCGCCCACTGTGACTTCCACTTCCACCGTCGGATTTCCCCTGGAATCCAGCACTTGTCTCGCGTGTACCCTCCTGATCGGCAAATATCGGTACATAGATATGACCTCCTGTATATTGAGATTGAAGATATAACAATTTTTCCGAAGATAGTATCTCCGGAAATCTACGGATACATGCATGGACACATCTTATATGTCAGACCATCAAAGACCGATCTTTACCATCACAATGATCCTTTGACGATCAATGGAAGATCAGTGTAAAATAATAAAAACGATCTTGGACAGATGGACACACCTGCACGACGACCATAGATACAAGGAGCGATAGAAAGACATGGCAATCATATTTAATGAAAAAACAAAGACATTCCATCTCTACAACGAGGATATCAGCTATCTGATGACCATACTCCCCAACGGACACCTGGGAAATCTATATTTTGGAGGCAGGATCCATCACAAAGAAGACTTTTCCTATCTGCTGGAACTGTCCTGCCGGCCCATGACGTCCTATGTGTCCGATAACGACCAGCGATTTTCTCTGGAACATGTCCGGCTGGAATATGGAGTATACGGCACCACAGATTTCCGGCACCCTGCCGTCGAGATCCTGCAGAAAAACGGCAGCAGGATCTCAGACTTCGTATACAGAGGATACGGGATCACCGACGGAAAGCCAAAACTCGACGGGCTCCCCGCCACTTATACGGAAGACCCGGCCGAGGCGCAGACACTGACCATCTCTTTGGAGGACAAGGTGACCGGCATCGTCCTGGAACTTCTGTATACCATATTCGCCAGGGGAGGGATCATCACACGCAGCGCAAGGCTTGTGAACCACGGAAAAGAGAGTGTGCAGCTTACCCGGGCCCTGAGCCTTTGCCTGGATCTTCCCGACCGGGATCATGTGTGGATACAGTTTTCCGGGGCATGGGCGAGAGAACGGCATCTGAAAACGCGGAAACTGGAACAAGGGATACAGGCCGTGGACAGTATCCGGGGACATTCCTCCCATGACCACAATCCTTTTATCGTCTTAAAGCGTCCGAACGCCGATGAAAACCAGGGAGAGGTCCTGGGCTTCAGCCTGGTATACAGCGGGAATTTCCTGGCCCAGGCACAGGTGGACACCCATGATACCACACGGGTACTCCTGGGAATCCATCCTTTCGGCTTCAGCTGGAAGTTGGATCCCGGCGATCGTTTCCAGACACCGGAAGCAGTCGTCGTCTGGTCACGAAAGGGGCTGGGAGGCATGAGCCGCACTTTCCATGGGCTCTACCAGAAACGCCTTGCCAGGGGATACTGGAGGGACAGGGAGCGTCCCATACTCATCAATAACTGGGAAGCGACCTATTTCGATCTCACTGAGGAAAAACTGCTGGCCATCGCTGGCAGAGCAAAAGAATGCGGCGTGGAACTCTTCGTCCTGGACGACGGCTGGTTTGGCGCACGCAGTAACGACCGGGCCGGGCTGGGCGACTGGACTCCAAACCTTGAGCGTCTCCCGGACGGCATCACGGGGCTGGCTGATAAGATCGAGGCCCTGGGCCTGCGGTTCGGCCTGTGGTTCGAGCCGGAGATGGTCAACAAAGATTCGGATCTGTACCGGGCGCATCCGGACTGGATCTTACAGACGCCGGACAGACACAGTTCCCAGGGACGTTTCCAGTATGTATTGGACTTTTCCCGCCGGGAAGTGGTAGACTGTATCTATGGGATGATGCACAAGATCCTCCGTTCGGCTAAGATATCCTACATCAAATGGGATATGAACCGGAGTATCACGGAATGTTATTCTTCCGCACTGCCTGCCGACCGACAGGGGGAAGTGTTCCACCGCTACATCCTGGGAGTCTATGACCTGTACGAACGCCTGACCGCGGCATTTCCCCATATACTCTTCGAATCCTGTGCCAGCGGAGGCGGCCGTTTCGACCCGGGTCTTCTATACTATGCTCCCCAGGGCTGGGCCAGTGATGATTCCGACGCGGTGGAACGCCTGAAGATCCAATATGGGACTTCTTTTTGTTACCCGGTCAGCAGCATCGGCAGCCACGTGTCCATGACCCCCAACCACCAGGTATTCCGAAAAACGCCGCTCCATACCCGGGCCAATGTGGCATACTTCGGGACTTTTGGCTATGAACTGGATCTGAACAGGCTGACAGATGAAGAACAGAAGATCGTAAAAGAACAGATCCTATTTATGAAAAAATACAGGAGACTGATTCAATCCGGCCGCTTCTATCGGCTGCGCAGCCCTTTTGAAGGAAATGTGACAGCATGGATGTGCGTCAGCGAGGATAAACGGGAAGCAGTCCTTGGATGGTATCGGGTGCTGAATGGGGTCAACCTGCCTTATTCAAGGCTCTATCTGGATGGCCTGGATGAAGAACTCCCCTATCACATCTGGGTGGATGGAAAGGCGCGGGACGGCGTGTATCACGGAGATGAACTGATGCGCGCGGGCCTGGTCACCAGCGACAGCGCATGCGGCGAAGTATCTCCGGACGAAAGACCTGGCTGCGACTTTGATTCTAAGATCTATGTGTTGAGAGCGGAGGGACAGCCATGACGAAGAGGATCTGTATGATGGTCACAGGGATCTTATTTATCTGTATCTGTGTGGGCAGTTTTCGGCTGAGTGGGTTCGGCGTGGATGCCTTTACCTGCATGAACCTGGGGATCAGCGGATACATCGGCATGACTTTCGGCACCTGGCAGCTGATCGCCAATACTTTCATCCTGGCGATCGTGTTCTTCACAGTCCGCCGCTGCATCGGCGCCGGGACCATCATCAATATGGTCTGTGTGGGATACGGCGCCGACCTGATCTGCTGGCTGTTCCAGGACGTCTGGCATGTGCAGATGACCCTGCCGCTGCGTATCCTGGCAATGATCGTGGGCTGCCTCTGTGCCGGACTGGGCGTGGCGCTCTATATGGTCGCTGACATGGGGATCGCACCCTACGACAGCGTGGCGCCGATCATCGAAAAAATGACAAAGGGCAGGCTCCCGTTCCAATATGCCAGGATCACCGGCGATGTGACGGCTATCCTGATCGGCGTGGCCTTCCGCCTCATAGCGGGAAACGACTTGTGGATGATCATCGGGATCGGCACCCTGTGCAGCGCATGTCTGAACGGCCCGCTGATACAGTTCTTTAAGACGCATGTGGCGGAACCTATCTTAAAATAAAGACCGGATATCCGTATGAGCAGAAGATCCTGGAAGGATGTACACGCCATTAGCAATATGCTCCACGATACAGGTAAATCGTATGTGCCTTGAAAAGCCGCATAAAGATATTAAAATACGATCAGAAAGGAAGTGATCCTATGACATTAAATGAAAAAGAATCAAACTGCGATCTGTCCGATCAGCTGTCTCTTTTAGAGCGGATCGAACGTGTGACAAAACGCGGAGATCAGGACGCCGTTTTAGAAGAGATCGAGTTCGAACGGAAACAGATAGAACGCAAACTGTACCAGAAACCATCATTATTGGGAAGTGATGACTTGTGATATATCCATGAGATCGTAAAAAATTTTGGCTCATCATCAAATTAGAGTGTAGAAAAAACCTCAAATATCTTTATGATCATAGAAAATTTACAGACAATAGATCCACATCCCAAAAACAGCGTTTCAAGGGATCCGGGTGAGATCTCCGATCCCCCGGCGCTTTTGATTCTTTTCTCGCAGAAAAGTATATAGAAAAGCCCCCTTTCCCAGACATTTCTCTGCCTGACAAAAGGGGGCTCTCCGACCATTCCAGCCGGTCTTTTATCAAAAACTCCGGATGGCTTCCTCCTCATCCGTATTTTTATCAATGTTCTTCACGATCACATCATATCCCACGGACTCATTGACCTTCACATGGACTCTATCTCCCACCTTGTGACCCAGGAGGGCTTTCCCCAGAGGGGATTCCACACTGATCCTCCCATCCAGGGAATTTCCCCGGATGGAGGTCACCAGTTTATAGACTTCCGTCTCATCTTCCTCTTCAAAGTAGACTTCCACTCTGTTATCCAGGCCCACTTCATCATCCTGGGAATCATCGGTGATGATCCGGGCAGTCTTCAGCATCCGTTCCAGATAACGGATCCTGCTCTCGTTCTTATTCTTATCCTTCTTGGCCGCATGGTACTCAAAATTCTCACTCAGATCCCCGTGCGCCCTGGCTTCCTTCACCGCCTCCAGGGCTTCTTTTCGCACCACCAGCTTCCGGTATTCGATCTCTTCTTGTATCTTCTTTACGTCTTCCTGTGTTAATCGCTCTCTCATCATCTACGCACCAATAAAGATCCCCCGGTCATCTCCTCCGGCTGCTCCATCCCCATCAGCTCGATCAGGGTAGGCACGATATCGGCCAGCCTGCCGCCTTCGCGCAGGCTATAGGAAGGATCCGCCCCCACCAGTATAAAAGGCACCGGATTGGTAGTATGGGCTGTAAAAGGTTCGCCCGTCCCGTAGTCGATCATCTGCTCCGCATTTCCGTGATCCGCGCAGATCAGCATCTGTCCGCCCGCTTCTTTTACAGCGTCCACCGCCTTGCCCACGCATGCGTCCACAGTCTCTATGGCCTGGATAGCCGCGGCTTCTACACCGGTGTGTCCCACCATGTCCGGATTGGCAAAATTACAGATGATCACATCGTACTTCCCTGAGCCGATAGCCTCCACCAGTCTGTCGCAGACCTCCGGCGCGCTCATCTCCGGCTGCATATCATAAGTGGCCACTTTCGGAGAGTTGACCAGGATACGGTCCTCCCCCGCATTCGGCTCTTCTTTTCCCCCGTTGAAGAAAAATGTCACATGCGCGTATTTCTCTGTCTCCGCGATCCTGGCCTGGGTCATATGGTGAGCCGCCAGATACTCGCCAAAAGTATTGTGGATCTCTTCTTTATGGAAAGCCACCAGCTTATTCTCGATGGTGTCGTCATAATCTGTAAAACATACATACGTCAGATCCAGTCTCTCCTCCCTGGAAAAACCTTTGAAGTCATCGTCCACAAAAGCCCGTGTGATCTCTCTTGCACGGTCCGGACGGAAATTGAAGAATACTACAGAATCCCCGTCTTTGACCGAACCCACCGGACTCCCGTCCCTGACCACCACGATCGGCTCCACGAACTCATCGGTGACCTGCGCATCGTAAGACTCTTTTACGGCGCAGACCGGGCAGGCGGCTTCTTTTCCCTCGCCTTTTGTCAGCGCGTTATACGCCCGCTCTACCCGCTCCCAGCGGTTGTCCCTGTCCATGGCATAATAACGGCCCATGACCGTGGCGATCTCACCTACGCCGATCCTCTCCATCTCGTCTTTCAACTCTTTGATATAGTCCTTACCGGACGCGGGCGGCGTGTCGCGCCCATCCAGGAAGCAGTGGACGTATACCTTCGATATCCCTTCCCTCTTCGCCAGTTCCAGCAGCCCATACAGATGGGTGTTGTGGCTGTGGACGCCGCCGTCGGATAACAGTCCCATGAAATGCAGGGCCGACCCTTTCTCGCGGACGTTTTTCACCGCCTGCAGGAGAGCTCCATTCTGGAAAAATCCTCCCTCCTGGATCTCCTTGGTGATCCTCGTAAGTTCCTGGTACACGATACGGCCTGCGCCCATGTTCAGATGCCCTACTTCTGAGTTTCCCATCTGTCCTTCGGGAAGGCCCACCGCCATGCCGCTGGCCGAACCTTTTACGAAAGGATACTGGGACATCAGCCGGTCCATGTGGGGGGTCTTTGCCTGGCTGACAGCGTTGGCCTCATTTTTTTCGTTCAGGCCATAGCCGTCCAGGATGATCAAAACAGTCGGTCTTTTATTCATTCTAGTCCTCCTTTATCTGCCTGATATACTCGCAGCACTGTCGAGATCTCTTTCACAGTCTCCTGCGCTTTCAGCGTCTGGATCGCTTTTTCAAGATCACCTTCTTTCACAAGATCCGTGATCACCACCAGCTCTGCCGTGCCTTTTTCAGCGGGACGCTGGATGATCTGGGCAAGGCTCACCTGGTTTTGGGCAAAAGCATTGGCTGTATCGGTGAACACGCCGCATTTGTCCTCCACCAGCATGCGCAGGAAGAAGCTGTTCTTCGTATCTTCCATCTTTTTCACAGGCAGCTCTTTATAGCAGGAGCAGCTGATCCGTCCGCAGCAATCGTTCTGGATATTCCTGGCGATGTCGAACACATCCCCCACAACGGCACTGGCTGTGGGCAGGCTCCCGGCGCCCCGTCCGAAGAACATGACATTCTCCACCGCATCCCCATGGAGGAATACTGCGTTGTAGGAGTCGTTGACAGACGCCAGGGGATGGTCCCCAGAGATCAGCATGGGGCACACATAAGCCTCGATGCCTTCCCCATCACAGTGAGCCACGCCCAAGAGCTTGATCGTACACCCCATCTCCCTGGCATACTGGATATCTTTCGCCGTGATCTTGGTGATGCCCTCGATATGCACATCATCGAGCACCACACGGGAATGGAAACCGATAGAGGCCATGATCGCCACTTTGCGCCCGGCGTCTATACCCTCGATATCCGCTGTGGGGTCGGCTTCCGCATAGCCCAGCTCCGTAGCCAGTGCAAGAGCTTCCTTAAATTCCATGCCTTCCTGCTCCATCTTCGTCAGGATGAAATTAGTCGTACCGTTGACGATCCCCATGATCTCCGTGATCGTATTCCCCAACAGACACTGCTTCATGGGACGGATGATCGGGATCCCCCCCGCCACGGCCGCTTCAAACAGAAAATCGCATCTGCTCTCCGCCGCCGCATCCAGCAGCTCCCGCCCGGATACAGCTACCAGGTCTTTGTTGGCCGTCACCACATGTTTGCCTGCCCGCAGAGCCGTCAGGATGCATGTCTTCGCCGGTTCCAGACCGCCCATCAGCTCGATCACGATCTCAACACTGTCATCTTCTACCACTTCCCGCCAGTCAGACGTCAGCAGACCCGCATCCTCCACCTGGTCGGCGACTTCTGCCGGATCTTTCACAGCGATCTTGCGTATCTCAAGTTCCACGCCCAGTTTCTTTTCCATCTCCGGCTGCTGGGCTTTCAATACTTTATAGGTGCCCATCCCCACTGTGCCGAGCCCTAATAGACCCACCCCTATCTTCCTCATTGTTTGTTCTCCTTTTCCATGTGTAGAAAACGGGGATGGAGACTCTTTGTCCTCTCCATCCCCCCATCTCTATTGTTTTTTCTATTTATAATTAACAATCTTGCCAAAATCTGGTTTTAACGAAGCGCCGCCTACCAATCCCCCGTCGATATCCGGCTGTGCGAATAATTCCGGCGCCGTCTCAGCATTTACAGAACCGCCGTACTGGATACGGATTGCCTCTGCTGTCGCCTCGTCGTAAACTTCAGCGATACATGCACGGATACCCTTGCAGACTTCCTGCGCCTGTTCTGTAGTCGCCGTCTTGCCGGTCCCGATCGCCCAGATCGGCTCATAGGCGATCACAGCTGTCTTCGCCTGCTCTGCCGTCACGTTCTGGAAACCTATCTTTACCTGCTGACGGATAAAGTCCATGGTCACGCCCTGTTCCCTCTGCTCCAGCGTCTCGCCGCAGCACATGATCGGTGTGAGCCCGTGTTCAAAAGCTTTCAGCATCTTCTTATTGACTGTCTCATCCGTCTCTGCGAAATATTCTCTTCTCTCAGAATGTCCCAGGACAACGTATTTTATCCCCGCATCCGTGAGCATCGCCGGAGAGATCTCGCCTGTATACGCGCCCTTGTCCTCGAAATACATATTTTCCGCCCCGACCTGGATATTAGAGCCTTTTGCCGCCTCTACCACTGGGATGATATCAATAGCCGGTACGCAGAATACCACGTCCACTTCCGGGTTATCTACCAATGGCTTTAATGTATCCACCAACTCCACTGCCTCAGAAGGAGTCATGTTCATCTTCCAGTTGCCCGCGATCACCTTTTTCCTCATCTTCTTCTCCTTTCACATATCGATCAGTGTTTATCTATTTATCATCTGCCGCCGCTACGCCGGGCAGTTCCTTACCTTCCAAAAATTCCAGGGAAGCTCCGCCGCCTGTGGAGATATGGGTCATCTTTTCCCCGAATCCCAGCTGGTTCACAGCTGCCGCTGAATCCCCGCCGCCGATGATGGTCTTGGCGTCTGTATCTGCCAGGGCCTGTGCCACGGCGATCGTGCCTTTTGCCAGGATCGGATTTTCAAATACGCCCATCGGTCCATTCCACACGACTGTCTTTGCAGACTTCACTGCATCGGCAAATGCTCTCGCTGTCTCCGTACCGATATCCAGCCCCATCTGATCGTCCGGGATCTGATCGGCGGGAACGACAGATACGTCGATCTTAGCGTCGATCGGATCCGGGAAGGATCCTGCCACGACGGTATCCATGGGGAGGAGCAGTTTCTTTCCTAATCTCTCTGCCTTTTCCATCATCTCTTTGCAGTACTCGATCTTCTCATCGTCTACCAGAGACTTACCTACGACGCAGCCCTTCGCCTTTAAGAAGGTATACGCCATGCCGCCGCCGATGATCAGTGTGTCGCATTTTTCCAGAAGATTTGAGATCACATTCAGCTTATCGGCCACTTTCGCGCCGCCTAAGATAGCCACAAAGGGCCTCTGGGGATCGTTCACCGCGTTGCCCAGGAAATCGATCTCTTTCTGCATCAGATAACCTACGGCGCATTCATCCACGAATCTAGTCACGCCCACGTTGGAACAGTGTGCCCTGTGCGCAGTGCCGAAAGCATCGTTTACAAATACGTCACAGATGGACGCCAGTTCCTGGCTGAACGCATCCCCGTTTTTCGTCTCTTCTTCTCTGTAACGGGTGTTCTCCAGAAGGATCAGATCCCCGTCCTCCATCTCATCCACTGCCTTTTTCACATTTTCACCCACGACCTGATCGTTGGGGACAAATCTTACTTCCTGTCCCAAAAGCTCTGTCAGCCTTGCCGCTACCGGAGCCAGCGACATTTCCGGAAGGGGTTTTCCTTTTGGTTTGCCCAGATGTGAGCAGAGGATCACACGTCCGCCGTCTCCCACCAGTTTCTTGATCGTGGGGAGCGCCGCCACGAGGCGGTTTTCATCGGTGATCTTCCCCTCTTTCAAGGGCACGTTGAAATCACATCTTACAAGGACTTTTTTGCCTTTTACCTGGATATCATCTACAGATTTTTTATTTAACATAATATTCTCCTTCATGAAAGAAGGATCCGATCCTAGTTAAAGTAAAAGATCGGACCCTTCCTGGATCGATTTCTATCGCAATGTCGCTCTATTTTTTATGCTAATTCAGAGAAGAATTTGATGGTGCGGACCATCTGGCTCACATAGGAATTCTCGTTGTCATACCATGAAACGACCTGTACCTGTGTATCGCCGTTATCCATAACAGAAGCCATTGTCTGTGTGGCATCGAACAGAGAACCATAAGCCATGCCCACTACATCGCTGGATACGATCTCATCTTCATTGTAACCGTAGGATTCATTTGCAGCTTTCTTCATTGCCGCGTTGATCTCTTCTACTGTCACTTTTCCTTTTACTACGGCGATGAGGATCGTTGTGGATCCTGTCGGTGTAGGTACGCGCTGTGCAGAACCGATCAGTTTCCCGTTCAGTTCAGGGATGACAAGACCGATCGCTTTGGCTGCGCCTGTGCTGTTCGGTACGATGTTCACAGCGCCTGCACGCGACCTTCTAAGATCCCCTTTCCTCTGGGGTCCGTCTAAGATCATCTGATCGCCTGTGTATGCATGGATCGTACTCATGATACCGCTCTGGATAGGAGCCAGATCGTTGAGGGCTTTTGCCATGGGAGCCAGGCAGTTTGTCGTACAGGAAGCAGCGGAGATCACTGTATCCTCTGGTTTTAAGGTATCATGGTTTACATTATATACGATAGTCGGAAGATCGTTTCCTGCCGGTGCAGAGATCACAACTTTCCTCGCGCCTGCTCTCACATGGGCTTCTGCTTTCTCTTTGCTGGTATAGAAGCCTGTACACTCTAATACAACATCTACGCCGATCTCTCCCCATGGAAGTTTAGCAGCATCTGATTCTTTGTAGATCTTGATCTCTTTTCCATCTACTGTGATGGAGTCTTCCCCTGCGGTCACTTTGTCAGCCAGCGCATATTTCCCCTGGGAAGAATCATATTTTAACAAATGAGCCAGCATTTTCGGGGATGTCAGGTCGTTGATCGCTACTACTTCGTACCCTTCAGCTCCAAACATCTGCCTGAATGCAAGACGTCCGATACGTCCAAAACCATTGATCGCTACTTTTACTGCCATGATAAATTCCTCCTATGAATATAGATTAGACTTACTAACTCCTAAAACATATATTGGCATTATAAGGAAATGCCAATCCATATGATATTGTACCCAATTCCCTATA
>CANTEW010000050.1 GCA_947652925.1 uncultured Lachnospiraceae bacterium | reverse complement strand
GGGGTCCATGCTGCATTTTATATGTATCTGGGATTTGGCAGCGGTTTTTTTTATAAGATATATTACGACGATGATATCAAAGTACCGATATTCCTCACTGTGGCAGGGGATCTTGTCTATAATTTTCTGACTTATGTGTTTTTATTCCTCCTGCATGGGAATACCGACCTATCCTTCTATCTGCGCCGTGTGATCTTACCGGAGGTCATCTATACACTGGTACTGGCAGCTTTTGTCTATCGGCTCTATTATAAGATCATCCACCGCTTTATGCGTGTAAAATTTAAGGAAAGTGATTCTTTATGGTTAACAAGATAAGACGGATCATCAAAAACAGGCGTATCCGCATACCCAGGACGACGATCCTGCTGCTGCTCTTTTCTCTCATGTCTTGTATACTGATCCGCAGGCTTTTTGAGCTGCAGATCGTCCAGGGGGAAGAGTATACATCTGATTTTACTTCCCGTACGACGAAAAACCGTACGATAAAAAGCACCCGCGGCAGTATCTTTGACCGGAACGGGAAACTATTGGCTTCCAGCAAACTCTGCTATTCCCTGACGATCGAAGACAATGGCACATACGACTCTGACCGGGAAAAGAATCTCACACTGAACAGTATCGCCTATAAGATCTACAAGATCCTGGAAGAACACGGCGATCATGTGGACCGGAATTTCCATATCGTCATGAACGGCCAGGGAAAATATCATTTTGACCTGGACGAGGGTGTGAACCTGGATCGTTTCCGTGCGGATATCTATGGGCGGGCTTTGATCGACGATCTTGAAAAAGACGAGAAAAATGCCACCGCCCAGGAGATGATGGATTATCTGATCGGGCCGGAGAGATTTGCGATCGTAGTGGACGGAGAAGACGCTTATCAAAAAGAAGAACTGGACCAGTATGATCTTCCAGAGCAGTTTACGGCAGACGAGGTCATGAGTATCACGATCATCCGTTATCTTTTGTCCACGAACAGTTTCCAAAAATATATGCCGGCTACCATCGCCACAGATCTGAGTGATGAATCTGTAGCGATCATAACAGAAAATAAAGACACCCTCCAGGGGGTGGATATCGTGGAGGACTCTCTGCGCTGTTATGAAGACCCGATCTATTTTGCGAATATCATAGGGTATACAGGACAAGCTTCCGCTGAAGAATTAGAAGAACTGCAGAAAGAAAATGTAAAAAAATACGATACCACATCTGTGATCGGTAAATCAGGGATCGAGCAGTATATGGAGACGGACCTGCAGGGGACAGACGGTCAGGAGACTGTATATGTAGATAACCTGGGCAAAGTATTGAAGATCGATGAGAGTTCCCGTCTGGATCCCATCGCGGGGCATGACGTCTATCTCACTTTAGATACGGATCTGCAGGTCGCTTGTTATAAGATATTGGAACAGCAGATCGCGGGGATCCTTCTGGCGCATATCGTGCCGGATAAGACCTTTGATAAGACGAAGATCTCAGATACGACACAGATCTCCATACCGATCTATGATGTGTACAACGCTCTGATCGAGAACAATGTGGTCGATATCGAACATTTTGCGTCTGCGGAGGCAGCTGGCACAGAAAAACAACTTTATGCCTCGTTTCAACAAAAACAGACGGAAGTCTTTGATAGAATAAAGACTGAACTGACTGGGGAAAACCCTCAGGCATACAAAGACTTGGACAAGGAGATGCAGGAATATCTGGATTATCTGGTGGATGACCTGCTCCCCATCCAATTGGAGGTCATGGATCAGGATGCGATCGATACCACGGATCCCACTTATCAGGCTTGGGCGAAAGAAGAGACGATCAGTCTGCAGGAATATCTGACCTACGCGACCCGCCAGAACTGGATCGATATCTCCAGGATCTCACCCCAGGGCGATTATCTGGATTCCAAAGAGGTCTATCTGGAATTGGCTGAATATCTGGCCGATTACCTTATCACAGACGTATCTTTTGGAAAGCTGCTCTATAAGTATATGCTCCTGGACGACAATATCGATCCCAGGGATCTGTGCGCCACTCTGTACGAACAGGACATACTGGATGATAAAGATGGGATGTACGAGTCTTTGGTCCAGGGGCAGACGAGCGCGTATGACTTCATCATCTCCAAGATCAGTTCCCTGGAGATCACACCCGGCCAGCTGGCTTTAGACCCTTGTTCCGGTTCAGTCGTGGTGTCAGACCCCAATACGGGGCAGGTACTGGCATGTGTGACTTACCCGGGATATGACAATAACCGTCTTGCCAATGTGATGGATGTGGATTATTACAACAAGATAGCCAGCGATCTCTCGCAGCCGTTTTTTAACAAGGCGACCCAACAACAGACCGCGCCGGGTTCCACATTTAAGATGGTATCGGCAATCGCCGGTCTGGAGAGCGGTGTCGTGGACGCGGGGACCGGCATCAACTGTACAGGGTCTTTTGAGGAGGTGGAGCCGCATATCGACTGCTGGAATACTTACGGACACGGATCCATCGACCTGGAGACAGCACTGGAACAATCCTGTAACTACTATTTTAATGAGATCGGGTATGTGCTGGGGATAGATGAAAAACATAGATTTTCAGAGAACCTCAGCCTGCAGAATCTCAAGAAATATGCGTCCATGCTGAGTCTGGACAAGCCTTCAGGCGTGGAGATCTCTGAAGCCGATCCGCAGATATCGGATCAGCTGGCAGTCCCATCTTATATGGGGCAGGGGACACATCTGTATACAACTGTAGGCCTGGCGAGATATGTGGGGACGATCGCTATGAGCGGGCAGAGTTATCGGTTATCTCTGCTGCAGAAAGTCACGGACTCCCAGCAGAAGCCACTGCAAGAATACCAGCCGAGATTGGAGACTACTGCACAGTTTCCTCAGAGTACGTGGGATACAGTCCATAACGGTATGCGGCGGGTCATCCAGAACCACAGCCAGTTTAATTTTGATGATGCGGGCGTGGACATCAACGGAAAGACAGGGACAGCCCAGGAGAATCAGTATCGTCCGGACCACGGTGTATTTGTGGGATATGCGCCCGCTGAACAGCCAAAGATCGCGGTAGCGGTGAGGATCCCATACGGATATGCCTCCGGAAATGCGTGTCTGGTGGCGAGCAATGTTTTCCAGTATCATTTTAACGAGAAAAAACGAGACAAGATCATCACAGGCGTTGCGTCGGATACATCCAGCAATACCAGCAATGATTAACTCGGATCATACAAAAGAGGGGATGAGTATAAAATCAGGAGGTCAAGCAGGAGGTTTTGTATGAGCGAGGTAATTGTAGTAACGTCGGGAAAAGGGGGCGTGGGTAAGACCACGACCGCTGCGAATATAGGGACTGGCCTGGCTATGCTGGGCAAGAAAGTCGCTGTGGTGGATACAGATATCGGTCTGCGCAATCTGGATGTGGTCATGGGGCTCGAGAACAGGATCGTATACAATCTGGTCGATGTCATTTATGGCAACTGCCGCTTGAAGCAGGCATTGATCCGGGATAAACGGTATAACAATCTGTATCTGCTCCCGTCGGCCCAGACAAAGGATAAGACGGCCGTGACCCCGGAACAGATGGTCAAGCTGACAGAAGAGATGAGCAATTATTTTGAATACATCATCTTGGATTGTCCCGCGGGGATCGAGCAGGGGTTTAAGAATGCCATCGCCGGGGCGGACAGGGCTATCGTGGTGACGACACCCGAAGTTTCTGCTATCCGGGATGCGGACCGGATCATCGGTCTTTTGGAAGCAAATGATATCGCTCAGATCGAATTGATCATAAATCGTATCCGTCCGGATATGATACAGAAAGGGGATATGATGTCTGTGGACGATGTGATCGAGATACTCGCCGTCCATCTTCTGGGTATCATACCAGATGACCAGCAGATCGTCATCGCCACCAACCAGGGCGTTCCCCTGTCTGGGAGGAATTCCCCCGCTGAACAGGGATATATCAACATCTGTCGGCGTATCACAGGGGAAGAAGTGCCGTTTCTCAGTTTTGATACCAAAAAAGGTATTTTCCGCAAGATGACGGAATTATTCCGAAATTAAAGGAGGTCAGGAAAATGCTTTTTATGGCGAGAAATGGCCTGACGAAGAGAAGATCCGGTTCCGTGGCCAGGAACCGGTTGAAGACAGTCTTGCTATCAGAACGGATGGACTGTTCCACCGATACCATGCTCATGATGAAAAATGACCTGATACAGGCCATGGATAAGTACCTTCCTGTGGACAGAGCAGGGATACAGATACAATTTCAGCAAGATCCGCCCATGATGCTGGCTCGGATCCCAATACTACAAGAGAAGGATAGCCGAAAGGATTATGTTAAAACAGTATAAATTCAGGTTCTATAATTTCAGACTCGTTATCTTGCTCCTCTGCATCAGTACCATCGGTGTGCTGCTGGTGGGGAGTGCCGCTCAGGAATTGAGATCCCGTCAGATCATGGGGGTCGTCCTGGGTGTGGTCGTGATGGCCATCGTATCTTTGATGGATTTCAGCTGGATCTTGAATTTTTACTGGCTGCTCTATATCTTTAACATCGTCATGCTCCTGGGCGTACGGCTGATGGGTTCTACAGCCGGAGGGGCGACCCGCTGGATCGAGATCGCGGGTTTCCGTTTCCAGCCCACAGAATTGTCGAAGATCTTACTGATCTTGTTTTTTGCCCGTTTTTTTATGGATCATGAAAATGATCTGAATACGATCAAAGTCATCGTAAAATGTGTGGTCTTACTGGTGATCCCTCTGGTACTCATCTACCAGCAGCCGGATCTTAAGAATACGATCACTGTGACGATCATGTTCTGCGTATTGATCTATATCGCAGGTCTGAGCTATAAAGTGATCGGTGGTGCGATCTTGATCACAGTACCTCTGATGATCATCTTTTTATCTATTGTCGTGCAGCCTGACCAGAAACTGATCAAAGACTATCAGCGGGACCGGATCATGTCTTTTTTGTATCCGGAAAACGAGGAATACAGCGACGATATAGAACAGCAGAACAATTCCATGCTGGCCATCGGTTCGGGGGAATTGACTGGAAAAGGACTGAACAATCAGGAATCCTCTGCGAATAAAGGGAATTTTGTCTCGCAGATACAGACAGATTTTATCTTTGCCGTGGCGGGAGAAGAGCTGGGGTTTATCGGATGTACGGCGATCATCCTGCTCCTATTGGGGATCACTTTTGAATGTATCCGTATGAGTCTGCGTTCCAAAGACCTCTCAGGGAAACTGATCTGCTGCGGTGTGGCGACGATCGTCTCTTTACAGAGTTTTATCAATATCTGCGTGGCGACAGGGATCATGCCCAATACAGGGACGCCCCTCCCTTTTGTCAGTTATGGACTCACTTCTGTGGTCAGTCTCTATATAGGGATGGGATTGGTCCTGAACGTTGGATTACAGAGCAGTTCCTATAAGACGAGAAAAGCAAATATCTAGAATGAGGAAGATTTCATGGCGCGAAAAAAGGATCAAAAAAAGACACGTAAGCATACGGGACATAAGCGCAGAGTGCGCAATACCTTCATCCTTTTATTTTTGTTATCACTGTGCGGCGCCGGCGGCGCAGTCATCTATTATTTCTTTTTATCTGGAGCTGGGACAGAACTCCCCCTTGCTTTTGAAGTATCCGGACAATTTCCGGGAAGGGAGAATATCGCGGATAAACAGATCCAAGACGGATTTGCGAAAGATCTGTGCGTATCTGCCGAAGGGGATGTACCTTTGGAAGGGGTCAGCCAGGATCCATCCCAATACGGAGGACTCTTTGACCTGGAGGGACGGAAGATATTATATGGGCAGAAACTTTATGAAAAATTATATCCTGCCAGCATAACAAAGATCATGACAGCTATCATCGCATTAAAAAACGGAGATCTGAGTGATATGGTGACAGTCAGCCAGGAAGCTTTGATCCTGGAGGAAGGCTCTCAGCTCTGCGGCTTTCGTGCCGGGGATCAGCTCACCTTGGAACAGTTGCTCCAAGGGCTTTTGATCTATTCTGGCAACGATGCGGCGGCAGCTATCGCGGAACATGTAGGAGGGACGCAGGAAAATTTTGTGCAGATGATGAATGAAGAAGTGGCGCGTCTGGGAATGTCCAATACACATTTTACCAACCCCCATGGTTTGCAGGACACAGAACACTATACAAGTGTCTATGATATCTATCTGATGCTCAACGAGGCGATCCATTATCCCAAATTTGTGGAGATCCTCCAGATGAGTGCATTCACAGTCCAGTACCAGAATACACTGGGACAGGCCAATTCCATTTATCTGGAATCCACAGATCATTATCTGAACGGGGAAGCCACAGAACCAAAAGGCGTGACTGTATTGGGAGGAAAGACGGGGACGACAGATGAAGCGGGGAACTGTCTGGCGCTCGTCAGCCAGAATGCATATGGAAAGACATTTATCTCCATCGTGACAAACGCTATAGATAAACCGATCTTATATGAACAGATGAACCAAATGCTGGAACACATCAATTCCTAAAAATAATCATTGAACTTTTTGTTAATATACACTATAATTGAAATATCAAGATTAGGAATTTGTTTAAAATGCCTATACATCTAAGGAGGAAAGCAGGATGGTCGAACTAATAGTAGGAAAAAAAGGCAAAGGAAAAACGAAAGTTTTATTGGAAAGGGCAAACAACTCAGTGAAGAGCGCACATGGGAGCATCGTGTACTTGGATAAGAGTGCCAAACATATGTATGAACTGAACAATAAAATACGGCTGATCGATGTATCTGCCTTCCCACTGAAGAACAGTGATGAATTCGTGGGATTTATCTGCGGTATCCTGTCACAGGATCATGACCTGGAGCAGGTGTATCTGGACGGGTTCCTCACCATATCACAGCTGGGTGACCAGGGAGACGTGACCGGTACATTGGATCAGTTGGATACGATCGGACAGCAGTTTGGTCTTACCTTTGTCGTCAGCATATCCATGGACAAAGAAGAAATACCCGCATCTCTCCAGTCAAAGATCATTGAAGCACTGTAAAAAATATCTGAAAAGGATTACATAGCAGGAAAACAGGGAAAGACGCCGGATCTTATGGGTCTTTCCCTGTTTTTCATTGGCCTGTGACCGGTCTGTATCCGTCTATTCGCTCACTCCCACGCTGCCTCTGACCCTGCCGAAAAGACTGATCAGATAGAGTCCGCATAACCCGACGAGTCCGTATACGATGCGTGAGATCCAGGACATATTGCCGAATATGAAGGCTACCAGGTCAAAACGGAATAAAGCGATCAGCCCCCAATTCACGGCGCCTACAATGGCGATCACTAACGCTGTATAATCCAGTCCTTTGGAATTCATGAAGCATCCCTCCTATGCTAAAAAATGATCTTTAGACACGCATTTAGTGTAACCTTGACCGGCTGGGTTTATACATATGCCCAGAGCTGAAACTGATTTGCTAATTTAAAAAATTTATGATAAAATAATCCGGAGCAAATATATGATCAAGGAGAGCAGTCAATTGTCATCCAATAAACAGATCAAATTTCCCAAAAGGAAGATTCTGTGGAAGGATCTTAAGAGGATCCTCACTCTCAATATCGGTACTATTTTATTTGGTATCTTATTCCTCTATATGGTGATCAGTATTGTTCTGTATTTCACGACTGTGCATGTCACTTCATATCAGGTGGTCGCCGGACCCCTGGCCAAAAACGAGACATATACAGGACTCGCTCTGTATCAAGAACAGATCATCACCGCCGACGCAGGCGGATATCTGAACTATTATGCACGGGAAGGCGGAAAGGTCAGCGCATCATCGATCATCTATAGTCTGGGTGAACAGCAGATCGAACAGACGGCCCATCCTTTGTCAGAAGAGGATCTGTCCATGCTCCGCGCCCAGATGAGCGCATTTTCCTATGGATTCGATCCCAATGATTTTAACAGTACCTATAATTTTAAATACGGGTTGGGCGGGAGTATCCTGCAGTATTCCATGGACAGCCAGGAAGACCAGGGAACCCCTTCTGTGACCCTGGGCGGCCAGACATTGGTCCGCGCCAGACAAAATGGCATCGTCCTTTATTCAAAAGACGGATATGAGGAGACGACCGCCGAGGATCTGACAGCGGCCAGCTTTGACCGGGAGCAGTATCACAGGGAGAGTTTAAAGAAAAAAGAACCTATACAGGCCGGGGACGCCGTCTATACGCTGATCACCGGGGAGACCTGGGATCTGGTCATCCCGCTGAGTGATAAACAAGCCAGCGGTCTGGCCGATAAAACATATATCAAAGTCCGTTTCCTAAAAGACAATGTCGCCCAAAACGGGGATCTTGCGATCATGGAGAAAGAGGGGAAAAAATACGGGGTGATCACATTCAGCAGCGGCCTGATCCGTTATGCGGGAGAGCGTTTCATCGATATCGAATTAGTCACCAATGTACAAAACGGCCTGAAGATCCCGCTGACTTCTGTGGTCAATAAAGATTTCTATACGATCCCTACCGAATATAAGACCGTGGGCGGGGATACAGGCGAGGCTGGTTTTTTGCTGGAAAAAGGGAAGAAGAAAGGCGAAGGAGCCAGTAAAGAATTTGTCAGTACGATCCTCTATGCAGAGGATGAGGATTTTTGTTATGTGGATGTCTCCGCCTTTCCGGAAGGCAGCATATTATTAAAGCCTGATTCAAATGACCGGTATGTGGTGGAAGATACAGAGGCGCTGGAAGGCGTCTACTGCATCAATAAAGGATACGCTGTCTTTCGTTTTATCAATATCCTTGATCAGAATGAGGAATTTTGCATCGTAGCGGAAAATACAGAGTATGGTCTGGCCCAGTATGACCACATCATCCTGGATGCTTCCCAGGTCAAGGAAGAAGATATCGTGACAGTCCAATAGAACAAATGCATGAGTCATCTAGGGAGGTGTATAGCATGATCCAAGAACATTTGCGACATGTAGAAGAGAAGATCTGCCAAGCCTGTGACAGGAGCGGCAGGGACAGGGACGACGTTACACTGATCGCCGTCAGCAAGACAAAACCTATTGAGGACCTGAAAGAAGCTTATCGCTGTGGGACCCGTTATTTTGGGGAGAATAAAGTACAGGAGATCATGGAAAAATATCCTCAGATGCCCGGCGATGTCAAATGGCATATGATCGGACATCTGCAGAGGAATAAAGTGAAGTATATCGTGGACAAAGTCGCCATGATCCATTCCGTGGACAGCCTGCGCCTTGCCCAGACGATCCAGACGGAGGCTGCAAAGGAGCAGGTGACCATCCCCATCCTCCTAGAGGTAAATGTGGCGGGAGAAGAGAGCAAATTCGGCCTGTCTGTGGAAGAAGTCATCCCGCTGACAGAGCAGATCAGTACCATGAAAAATATCCATATCCAGGGCTTGATGACGATCGCTCCCTATGTAGATGATCCAGAGGAAAACAGATGGGTTTTTCGGGAGTTGAAAAAAATAAGTGTTGACATTGAGGAGAAAAACATTGATAATGTAGACATGTATGTGCTTAGTATGGGGATGACTGGAGACTATGAGGTAGCCATCGAAGAGGGGGCTACCATGATAAGGGTGGGGACTGGTATCTTCGGCAGTCGGGTCCATCTGCTCTGACCCTTACATCACAGATTTGGACGGATCTGTCTGTCTGCGCAGACATGACCATGAATGAGATTGGAGATAGGACATGGGTGTTTTGGATAAGTTTTTAGATGCTATCAAACTCAACGATGACTACGATGATGACGATTTTTTGGACGACGATTACGATGATCTTGACGAGCAGAGACCCCGCAAGAAATTCTTCGAAAAATTCCAGAAAAACGACGATGAGGATGAATTCTATGACGATCCACAACCGAAAAATCCTGTGAGAACAGATAAAGCAGTACAAAAGCCAAACGGAAAGTCTGTAAGGTCGGCTTCCTCCAAGATCACGCCTATGCGCAGCCCAAAGAAAGGACAAGCCATGGAGGTATGTGTTATCAAACCCAATTCTATGGAAGACACACGGGAGATAGCGGATACCCTCATGTCTAATTGTACGGTCGTTTTGAACCTGGAAGGAGTGGATGTGGATCTTGCACAGCGCATCACAGATTTTACGCTGGGATCTTGCTATTCACTGAGCGGGCAATTCCAGAAGATATCTGATTTTGTGTTCATCATAACACCTTTTAATGTGGATATATCCGGCGATTACCAGGATATCCTGGGCGGAAAGATCCCATCCATGCATACGGAGTTGTAATAAGAGATGAAAGACCGAGACGATCTTTTCAAGAACCGGATAAGTGATCTGAAGAGTATGGCTTTTCAAAGAGATATCGTTACTTTTACAGATTTTTTGGATCTCCATCAGTTACATATGATAAATGACCTGAGAAACGATGTTCCGGGAGTGGCCACGGAGACTTTCGGGGGTTATGGATGTGCAGAGCGTCGGATAGCGGCATTTATCCCAGACGCTCTTTCCTATGAGTGGGGATATCCCCTGTGCTGCCTGAAGATCACAAAGGATGCGGGAAAGTTCCAGGAACCTTTAGACCATCGGGACTACCTGGGGGCGATGATCCACCTGGGTGTGGAGCGGAGCGTGCTGGGAGATATCCTGCTCTTTGATGACGGAGCGTATTTTTTCTGTGTGGATACGATGGCAGATTTTTTTGTCCGGGAACTCATCAAAGTCCGTCACACACCTGTACACACGCAGATCCTGCCATGTACGGAACAGATCCCGCAGCCCATGCGCAGACCTGTGCAGGGGACTGTCCCATCTGTCCGTCTGGATGCAGTGATAGCCGTGGCCTTTGGCGGTTCCAGGACGAAACTGGCACCTTTGATCCAAGGGGGGAAAGTCTATGTGAACAGCAGACAGGTCACAACGAATGGATATACACTCCGGGAAGGGGATATCGTATCTGTGCGGGGCAAAGGGAAATTCTGTTTCCAACAGATCCTTTCCCGGACAAAAAAAGGAAAATATGCAGTACACCTGGAGATCTATCAATAGATAAAAGAGGAGGTACGGGAATGACAGGCAGAAATAAACTCCAGATAGCAAGAGACGGGGAATTTTCATATCCGATCTGTCTGGAAAGAGATCTTTCCGGATTGGCTCCGGCTATAGCAGAGTGCAGGCCGAAGGGCGGGAAAGTGTGTATCGTGACAGATACCCATGTAGAGCCTCTCTATAAAGGAGCAGTGGAAAAGGGACTGGGCGATCAGTTTTCAGCGGTCACTTCATTTGTCATGGAGGCCGGAGAGGGAAATAAGCAGTTATCCACCGTACAGGCTCTGTACACCCATCTTATCCACAATAACTTTGAGCGCGGAGACCTCCTCCTTGCTCTTGGCGGGGGAGTGGTGGGGGATCTGACAGGGTTCGCGGCGGCCACCTATCTGCGGGGGATCGACTTCATACAGGTGCCGACGACTCTCTTGTCCCAGGTGGACAGCAGCATCGGCGGAAAAACAGGGGTAGACCTTGAGAGCTATAAAAATATGGTGGGGGCCTTCCACCAGCCGAGACTTGTCTATATAGATCTTCACACACTGGATACGCTGGATAAAGAGCAGTTTGCCTGTGGGATGGCTGAGATCTTAAAACACGGCCTTCTGGGGGACGCGTCGTACTATCAATGGCTGGAAGATAACCAGGAGGCCATATTGGATAAAAATATGGACGCCCTGCAGGAGATGATCTTCAGGAGCTGCCAGATCAAAGCGGATATCGTGGAACAAGACCCCACGGAAAAAGGGATACGGGCCTTACTGAACCTGGGGCATACGATCGGACATGCCATAGAGAAAAAGATGGATCTCCAGATGCTCCATGGACAGTGCGTAGCCTTGGGATATGTGGCCGCCGCATATATATCATTTTGCCGGGGTCTGATCAGTCAGGATGCGCTGGACAAGATCAAGCAGATGAACAGGATCTATCAACTGCCCGCTCATTTAACAGGAGAGTTATCCACAGAAGAGATCATTGAGATCACGAAAAAAGACAAAAAAATGTCCCGGGGGCAGATACGTTTTATCCTGCTGCGCCAGATCGGGGAAGCAGTGGTGGATATGACGGTGAGCGAGCAGGAATTGTGCCGGGCGGTGGATCATCTGAAAGGGATGCCCATAACATATGAAAGATAAAAAGAGATCTTATATCCTGTGTTCCTGCACGGGTATCTTAAGCCTGATCCTCCTGGATCAGTTTACAAAATATCTGGCCCAGGCATATCTGCGGGGGGCGGACGATATCATATGGATCCCCCACGTTTTTCAGTTGCATTACCTGGAGAACCGGGGGGCGGCTTTTGGGATCCTCCAGAATCAGAAGATATTCTTTCTGGTCTTATGCGCGCTGTTTTTGGGAGTGGCTGTGTGGTTTGTACTGCGTATACCCGCTGCCTCCCGTTATATCCCCCTGTATGCAGTCACGGCCGGCCTGGCTGCAGGGGCGGCGGGAAATGGGATCGACAGGCTTGTACGCGGCTATGTGGTGGATTTTTTTTATTTCTCACTGATCGATTTCCCTGTCTTTAATATGGCGGATATCTATGTGGTGGTCAGCGGTTTTTTTCTGGTCATATATATCTGTTTTGTGTATAAGGAAGAGGACCTTGGATTTATGCAGAGGAAAAAGGATCAAAGGGGATGCTGATGGGAGAGAGGTATAAAGGAGAGGATAAAGAGATCATCATCAGGCAGGAGCAGGATGGGCAGCGTATCGACAAGTGTCTTGCCCTGGAGGAGACGGGGCTTTCCCGTTCCAGGATCCAGAAACTGCTCCGGGAGGGGATGATACTGGTCAACCAGGGACCGGTGAGGCCCAGCTGCCGTCTGCGGACGGGGGACATCGTCCGTGTGCAGATCCCCGAGAGCCGGCCTGTATCCATCATCCCCGAGGATATCCCCTTAGAGATCCTCTACGAAGATGCATATCTGCTGGTCGTCAACAAACCCCAGGGGATGGTGGTGCATCCGGCACCCGGACACGGGGAACATACTTTGGTCAACGCTGTGCTGGCACACTGTAAAGGGGATCTCTCAGGGATAAACGGGGAACTGCGGCCGGGGATCGTACACCGGATCGACAGGGATACATCCGGCGCCCTGGTCATCTGCAAAGATGACCATACCCATCAAGATCTGGCAGAACAGCTGAAAGAACATACGATCAACAGAGTCTACCACGCTGTCGTCCAGGGGGATATCAAAGAAGATCGAGGGACCATCGACGCCCCCATCGGGCGGCATCCCACAGACCGGAAACGGATGTCCACACATTCCAGATGCGGCAAACGCGCCGTGACCCATTATGAGGTCATAAAGAGATATGGGAAATACACATATATCCAGTGTCGCCTGGAGACCGGGCGCACCCACCAGATACGGGTCCATATGGCCAGCATTTCCCATCCCTTGCTGGGAGACCCTGTATACAACAGGGATAAAAAAGATCCCTTCCATTTGGAGGGCCAGGCGCTGCATGCTCATATACTGGGATTTTGCCATCCCCATTCAGGGAGATATCTGGAAGTGTCCGCGCCGTTTCCAGGATATTTTAAAGAACTATTAAATAAGATAGAAATGCAAATGTAGCAGGAGAGGAGTGGAAGGAACATGAAAACACGATCTGTCATCACCATAGCACGCCAGTATGGGAGCGGAGGACGCGCCATCGGAAAGAGACTGGCAGAAGAACTTGAGATTCCCTTTTATGACAAAGAACTTCTGGAGAGGGCAGCCAACGACAGTGGGATATGTAAAGAATTGTTCGAAAACCATGATGAGAAACCCACCAACAGCTTTCTTTATTCTCTGGTCATGGATACGTATTCCTTCGGTTATAATTCAGCCGCTTTCACAGATATGCCCATGAACCACAAAGTATTCCTGGCACAATTCGAAGCCATCAAGAAACTGGCAGAAGAAGGCCCCTGTGTGATGGTGGGCCGCTGTGCGGATTACGCCCTGTCCGACTTTGGCAACTGCTTTAGCGTCTTTATCCACTCAGATCTGGATACACGTATCCGCCGGATCGCGAAAGAGTATGATATGAAAGACAATAAAGCACGCGACGCCATACAAAAGACGGACAAAAGCCGTTCCAGCTATTACAATTACTACACAAACAAGCGCTGGGGCGACGCCACCAGCTATAATATGTGTATAGACAGCGGAAAGATGGGATTCGATAAGACTGTAAAATGTATCATCCAGACTTTGAAGATCTTCGAGGGTCAGGACTAAAGTCCCAGCCTTTCAGACCGCCGTTCAAGATAGCTGCGAACATCCGCTCTTTTGTCCCGGGATGGTCTTTATCCATGCTTTTTAGCAGTTTTTTTGCATATTCCCGTTTGGTCCGCCCGTCTGCAGGGCAGGGGCTTTTTGCCACGGGAAGCTGATATTTATTCTGGAAACCGATGATATCCGCCTCATCCATGAGTATCAGGGGGCGTATGAGGGTCAGTCCGATCCGGTCCCAATCAGTGACTGGTGAAAATGTATGGAACCGACCCTCGAATATCAAAGAGAGCAGCATCGTTTCCACGGTGTCGTCTTTGTGGTGCGCATAGGCGACCTTATTACATCCAAGTTCCTTTACCGTATCATTCAATGCCCCTTTACTAATCTTTGCACAAAGAGAGCAGGGGTTCTTTTCACGCTTTTCATAAAATAAGATCTTGGCGATCTCTGTCTCTACTCTCATAAAAGGCACATCCATATCCACACAGAATCTTTGTATGACAGAGAAGTCCACATTTGGAAAGCCAAGATCCACAGTGACAGCCGTAAGGCTGTATTTTTTAGGGTAAAATCGCTGCAGTCCTTTCAGCGCCATCAATAAGGCGAGGCTGTCCTTGCCGCCGGAAATGCCAACAGCGATGTGGTCGCCTTCCTCTATCATATGGAACCCGTCCACAGCTTTTCTGGTCACGCTCAATAATTGTTGTAGTCGCATGGTATCGTCCCCTTTGTATGTTTTTACTTTTTTTGCCTGTCCATTATAACGCCCGTATGCGCATAAATCAATATCACATTTATTTTTTAAAAAAGTATGACATATTATTTCCTATATGTTATAATCATTACAGATAATACCATTAAAATATGAATAAATAGAAAGGGATCGTAAAAAAAATATGAAATTTTTTGGTGATAATCACTATCTGAATTGGGGCATCACTGGTTTTTGTGTGGCGGCGGCAAGTATGCTTTTTTATTTTGGTATCTTCCACATGGAGATCTTGGTCAATGGTATCAGCATCGTCGTCAAGATCGTCATGCCGCTGATCTATGGTGCAGTGATCGCTTATCTGTTAAATCCGGTGCTCAATTTTCTGGAGAAAAAGGTGATCTATCCCCTCCTCGGGAGCAGGGAACAGAAAATGGGAAAGAGGGGCAGGCGATCCATACGGTATCTGTGTGTTCTGGTATCTGTCTTTTTCCTCTGCTGGCTGGTGTATGCCCTGGTGATGACGATCTTGCCGGAGATTATCAACAGTACGGTCAATATCATCAATAATTTTCCACAGTATATGGATGATATCCAACAGTGGATCACAAAAAGACTGGAGGATAATCCACAGCTCAATGCCTTGGCAGCGGATGTATTTGATAAATATGCAAATGAGTTTGAAAATTATCTCACCAGGGACATCCTCCCACGGCTCCAGGGTGCATTGGTGCATCTGTCTTCTGGTATGCTGGATGTACTCGTGTTCCTGAAAAATATCGTGATCGGGATCATCGTCTCCGTCTATATCCTTGCGGATAAAGAAACCTTTACCGCAAAGATGAAGATGTTCCTGTATGCGGTCTTTTCCACCACCTGGGCGGACAGGATCCTGGAAAATGTGCGGTTCACCCATCGGACTTTCGGAGGATTCATAAACGGGAAGATCGTGGACTCGATGATCATCGGTGTTTTATGCTATCTGGGAACCAGCATCATCGGTACGCCTTACAGTATACTGGTGAGTGTAGTGGTGGGGGTCACCAATATCATCCCTTTTTTTGGGCCTTATCTGGGGGCTGTCCCCTGTGCATTTCTGATCTTACTGGTCAGTCCCATGCAGTGCCTGTACTTTATCATCTTTATATTGATCCTGCAGCAATTTGACGGGAATATCCTCGGTCCCAAGATCCTGGGCGGATCCACGGGCTTATCCAGTTTTATGGTGATCCTGGCCATCCTGGTGGGCGGGGGATTATTCGGGATCGTGGGCATGTTCGTGGGTGTGCCTGTCTGCGCGGTCTTATATGCTCTCCTGTGGAACCATATAAGGAGATCCCTTGAGCGGAGGCAGCTCCCTTTGAGCATAAAGGTCTATGAGACCAGCACTTACTTGGATCCTATGAGGAAAGAAAGAAAAAAAGATGTGGAAAACTCTTGACATTTCCACCCAATATGTGGAAAATAGTAGAGGCTTTGGAGAAAAAGAAGAAATGGAGAGGGAGAGCGTATGAGATTTGTGATCCAGAGGGTATCCCATGCTTCTGTCACAGTGAGAGAGAAAGTCATAGGTGAGATCCAAAAGGGATTTCTGGTCTTTATCGGTGTGGGCAGAGAAGATACGGAGGCGATCGCAGATAAGTATATCCGGAAGATGCTGGGTCTGCGGATCTTCGAAGACGCACAGGGAAAGACGAATCTCTCATTGAAGGATGTGGACGGACAGCTCCTGCTGATCTCACAGTTTACTTTATATGCCGATTGCAAAAAAGGGAACCGGCCCAGTTTCACACAGGCCGGTGAGCCGCAAAAAGCTGAGAGACTCTACACATATATTGTGGATAAATGCCGGATGGAGATCCCCATTGTGGAAAAAGGCTGTTTTGGCGCCCATATGAAGGTCCAACTGGAAAATGACGGGCCATTTACAGTGATCTTAGACGAAGCGATCTTATAGGGATCTGCAGGAATATAGAAAAAAGAGGTTGAAAAGGGAAAAATGGATAGGAGAGTAAGATACCTGATCTTGTTGATCTTATGTACAGCGGGTATAGCCTTTGCCATGCCTGGCGATACGGTGAGTGCTGCATCCCGCGGTCGTACGGCCGCGGGGAGATGGATCTCGCAAAATGGAAAGACTTATTTTCAGAAAACGGATAAGACTGTCTTGAAGGGCTGGCTGACATGGAAGGGGAACAGATTTTTTCTGGACAGACAATCAGGAGCCAGAGTGATCGGCTGGCGCAATATAGATGGAAAACGTTATTATTTCCGGCCCAAGAATGGGAGAGTAGCGACTGGTTGGTTTGCTGTGGATGGAAAAAGATTCTATGCCACTTCTAAAGGGGTCGTAAAGATGGGATGGCTCAACTACCAAGGAAACCGTTATTATCTGCATAAAGGCAAGAAAGGCGTTATGCAGACGGGGTGGACAAAGATCTGGAAAAAGAGATATTTTTTCTATCCAGATGGGAGATTAGCGGTGCAGACCTGGCTGGATGAACGTCATTTTGTGGATAAGAGAGGAGTTTCCCGGCCGGATGTGGTAAAAAAGAGGGAAAATACGTTCCGCTGGCCCCTTGACCGCGCATGGAGGAACATCTCCAGTCCTTTTGGATACAGGGGCGCGATGCCTATAGGCAGCAGTGACCACGGCGGTATCGATATCCCGGCAGACATGTATACGCCCATCTATGCCGCCAGGTCCGGCAGTATCTTGAAGCGGGAATACAGTGATTCTTCAGGTAACTACATAGAGATCGCACATAAAAATGGTCTGGTCTCTGAATATATGCATATGACGCGCTTTGAACCTGGGCTCCAGGTTGGGAGTAAAGTAAAGAGAGGACAAGTCATCGGATATGTGGGCAGTACAGGATGGTCCACAGGTCCGCATCTCCACTTCGGTGTGCGGTTGGGTGAAAAACGTGTGGATCCGCTGCATTTTGTATCCCAACCATAAAATATATAAAAAAATAGGAAGGATCGTATCAATACAGTACGATCCTTCCCATTTTTGCGCTATTTTTCACGTAAACGGACAGCGGAGGCAGCTTTCCGCCGATGCGCATCCCCCATATCTGCGTAATGCTTCCGTGTGGTATTCACATCTTTATGCCCCAGCACATCCGCCACCAGGTAGATATCCCCCGTCTCTTCGTACAAAGCTGTGCCATATGTGCTGCGCAGCTTATGCGGCGTGATCTTTTTGGTCGTTGTCACCTCCCGGGCGTATTTTTTTACCATGTTTTCCACCGCTTTTACGCCGATACGGCGACGCTGGGTGGAATAGAAGAGTGCGTGTTCATGCCCGGCCAGCGGTGTGATCCTTTTCCGGATCTCAAGGTAGTCCAACAGTGCCTGTTCCACTTCATCGCCGAAATAGACGATCATCTCGTTCCCGCCTTTTCTGTGTACGTTGATCCCGTTGTTCTGGAAGTCGATGTCCTCCACATCCAGACCCACACATTCAGATACACGGATGCCTGTCCCCAGCAACAGCGTAAAGATAGCCAGATCCCTTTCTTTCGTCTTTTCATAATAGACCTTCTTCTGCCCGGTCAGGGTGTCTCCGGCATGTTCGATGTGATCCAGAAGGAGAGCGACTTCATTTGGGTCTAACTTCACGATCGACTTGTCATGTAATCTAGGCATGTCCACCAGGAGCGTAGGGTTGCTGTGGATCATCTCACGCTTATAGTAGTACGCATAGAAGCTCCTGAGCGCAGACATTTTCCGCTTGATCCCCCGTTCTCCGTTGGTGTTCTCAAGTCCTGTATCTTGTGACTGATAGACCCGCAGATACTCTTGATACTCCTCGATATCCACAGACTGGAGTCTATCCAGCACATCTATCCCCAGGTCCTGCATGGTGCATTGTTGAAAAGCCGGGTTTTCTTTTAAGAGAAATTGGAAAAAGACTTTCAGATCGTAGGCATAAGAAAGTCTTGTCCTGGATGATGTAGTCGTTCCCATAGCGCGGAAATAGTCCCGGGCAAAAGGAGGCAGTTCCTTTAAAAGTTCCCTTAGTCGCAGTGTGTTTTCTTTGTCCACCTGTGTATGGTAAGCAGTTCTCGATCCCATGATCATCCCCCCTTATCTATTCGCAAAACATGAATTTGTAGAATAGATTTATCTACCCCTATATACTACCATTTCTCACCTTATATGTCAATCCAAAGAATTTTCGAACTTATATTCCGAATATCTGTTTACATCTTTCTGTTGAGTATGGTATAATGACTCAAAAGTCAGATCACAGCAACAGGAAAAATAAAAATATACAGAAAGGTGTTGTATACTATGGCATATGGAAAGATCACTCCGAAACAACAGGAGATCCTGGATTTTATCAAAAACGAGATCTTAAACCGGGGGTTTCCTCCATCAGTCAGGGATATATGCCATGCGGTCCATCTAAGATCTACATCCTCCGTCCATTCTCATCTGGCGACTCTGGAGAAAAACGGCTATATACGCCGGGATCCAACAAAGCCCAGAGCCATTGAGATCCTGGACGATAATTTCAATATGACCAGACGGGAAATGGTCAATGTGCCCATTGTGGGTACGGTCGCTGCGGGTCAGCCTATCCTGGCGGTGGAAAATATTGAAGGGTACTTTCCTATCCCTGCAGAATATCTCTCCAATGAACCCTCTTTTATGCTGCGTGTCCAAGGTGAGAGCATGATCGATAAAGGGATCCTGAACGGGGATCATGTGATCGTTGAAAAAAGGAACACAGCTGATAACGGTGATATGGTGGTCGCGCTTGTGGACGATTCTGCAACTGTAAAGACATATTATAAAGAAAAGGACCACATCCGGCTGCAGCCGGAAAATGATACGATGGAGCCTATCATCCTCCATAAAGAAGACGCTGTACAGATCATCGGCAGAGTGATCGGGGTCTTCCGCATCATAGGTTGACAATAAATATATTATGTAAACTATATGAGACAAAAAAAGAAAGGTCTGCCGGAAAAAGACGCCCCTCTCCCAGGCAGACCTCTCCATCAACTGGATCATCATTCTCCATCTATGAAGGATCTGGCATCCACTGCTCTCCCATCTCTCCAGATCCTTTCAAGGTCATAGAACAGACGGTTTTCTTCATCAAAGATGTGTACGATCACATCACCAAAATCCATTAGGATCCAACTGGATCCACGGTCACCTTCCACATGTTTGATCTGATGGCCCGCTTTTTCCAGAGTCTCCTCCACCTGGTCTACCATTGCCTGCATCTGGTTGGGATTGCTGGCAGTGCTGATGATAAAATAATCGGCCATGACAGAGACTCCATGGATATCGATCACTTTTATATCCATAGCCTTTTTTGCCTCTAATGCTTTACAGGCCAGCCTGGCCATCTGTTCGCCTTCTCTCCTATCCATATTATCCATGGCTTTTTTCATTCCTTTCCCTGTAATATCTATACGCTTCCTCTGTGGTAATGTCGATCTTGCGGGGTGTCTGCCTTAAATAGGCCAATGTATCTTTTAAGATCTCGTAAGTACACCGATCCAGATCCTGGAAGGCCAAACGGCGGATCTCAGCCAGATGAGGAGCTGTATCACGCATAGGTTCAATATAATCAGCGATAAAGACGATCTGCTCGAGGATCGTCATCGCAGGTTTTCCGGTCGTATGACAGCGGATCGCATCTAAGATCTCTTCATCTCCCACTCCATATTTTTTTTTCGCAAGATATGCGCCCAATTTCGCGTGGAGTAAGAACGGATCTGCTTTTTCAGACCGCGTGACAGGTATCTTATGCTTCTTGCAGAGTTTGGACTTCTTTTTATTTGGGATACATTTGGCGCAGTCATGCAAGAGTCCGGCCAGCTGGGCCTTCTCAAGATCCACGCCATAGACCATCGCCATTGCCGCACAGGTATACATGACGCCCAATGTGTGCTGAAAGCGGTGGCTGTCCAGTTTTTTATAGA
>CANTEW010000049.1 GCA_947652925.1 uncultured Lachnospiraceae bacterium | reverse complement strand
GGGGATATCAAAGACATAAATATGCTGGTCATCCTATACTTAGCCAAGTGAAAGCAAACGATATGCTCAGTCAAAGATTGATCTCAAACGAGCCATTTTGTGTGTTGAGATTTGGATATGCAGAGTGTAGGCTTATCGAAAGTCAATTAACAAAAAATATTAAAAAAAGAAGAGATTATTATGAAAAAGATGGAAAAGCAACAAGAACATTCCATACTTTTGGAGAATTTGAGAGATATGTAGAGATGGTATTGCACTCTTGCGCAGATGCGGATATCATGGCATATTGGTCAGACCTATCTATGGAGGATTATATCATACAGACATATGCACCACAGTCTATACCTATGGATGCGATTTATTTAGAACCTATAGGGAGTAAAACTCCATGGACATATTCTTTAAAAGGAAAAAAAGTGTTAATCATAAATCCATTTGTAGAGGAGATAAAAAAACAATACGAGAGGATACATTTGGTGTTTCCTAAAGATAATCCATGGCCAGACATGGAACTTAGAACAATTAAGTCAATCTGGTTTCCAGGTAGCGATTTTAAAACATGGTTTGATGGATTGGATTTTTTATATCATTCAGCAATGGATGTTGATTTTGATGTTGCATTGTTAAGCTGTGGGCCTTTTGGTTTCGATCTGGCGGCAAAATTTAAGAAAGCAGGAAAGCAGGCGATCCATATAGGAGGGTGTCTGCAAATGTTATTTGGGATCATGGGAAAGAGATGGGATGATAATGAAAATTATCAAAAGTATGTAAACGAATATTGGATCCGGCCATCTAAAACAGAAAGACCACAGGGGGAGCAGTCTTTAAAAGATCTTGATGAGGCGTGTTATTGGTGATCTATATATTCTTTATAGAAAAGGAGAGACAATGAATGTTTTGATCATCACTAGTTGGTATCTTCCATTTAAAGATATGGAAAATGGAAAGATCCATTTTGTCCATGAAAAAGCGATCGGATTATCAAAATATTGTCATATAGCATTATGGTATCCCTATGATATGGATCTGCAATGCGATCATCAGAAGAAGATTGAGAAAAAAATACAGACATATAGGAGTCAAAGGAATATTACAAAAGGGGGGGGGCTAAGAAGGATCAAAAATTACTTTCTTATCCTTAAGGATTTTATTAGGATAAAAAGGGAATTCCCTCCCGATATGATCCAAGCCGAAGTGCCGATCGATGCTGGAAGGGTTGCAGTAACATTGGGTAAAATATTCCATATTCCAGTTGTGGTCACTGAGCATAGGTCAATAGAAGGAACAGGTTTAGATCAGGATCCCAATAAGAGAGTCAAAAGGTCATTATATTATGTGTATCATAACAGCAATGCAAATATATGCGTATCCAAATATTGTAAGAGATATTTAGAGAGGTTTTTTCAAAAAGAAATTTTTAAAGTGATCTATAATGGGACGGTCGATCCAGCATTATTAAAATTAGATAAACAGGTGTATGCTCAAAAAGGATATATAAATTGTGGTATTGTTGCAGGATTTTACAGTAAGACGATCAAAGGATATCAATTCTTATTGCCTGCTATAAAAGAGTTGAAAAAAATGGGATATCCCATCCGATTACATATTTGTGGCGATGGAGAATATTACGGATATTTTGTCAATTTAAGTAAAGAACTAAATATAGATGATAGCTGTATTTTCTATGGGTGGTGTGATAAACAAAAAATCTATTCCATCATAAGTCAGATGGATTTTAATATTTCTGCCAGCATATTTGAAAGTGCAGGCATTTCTGTACAAGAAGCCATGCTAATGGGTAAACCATTGGTAGTAACAGAATCTGGAGGCGCTGATTCTTTAATGACAAAAGATACAGGGATCATTGTAAAAAATAATAGTATTTCGGCATTGATCCACGGAATAGAAGAAATGGTCAGACGATTACCAGAATTTGATGCGACCGTGATCAAAGAGTATGCCTACGATAATTTTGAAATGGACAGGGTTAGTCGTCGATATATACAAGAATATAGAAGTATCTTAGCAAAGAGAAATTGATCTTTAAGGTAGATAAAGGAAAGGGTAAAATGGATTTAATAAGAAAGATTGATTATATATTAAACCGAAAACAAAAAATTAGATTAATTCAGTTAACCCTGATCATTATCCTAGGAGCTTTTTTGGAACTTTTAGGGGTCAGTATGATACTGCCATTTATCGATGTCATGATGGATCCGCAAGTCATTATGCATAAGACTTATCTGAGCTATTTTTATGGATTGTTCCACTTTAGCTCGCCGAACCAGTTCATGATCTTCCTTACCCTTTCTTTGATCATTATATATATTGTGAAAAATGTCTATATAGCTATCATGTATGATATACAATATCGTTTTACTTATCGGAATCAAAAAAGAGTATCTTCCAAACTTTTTGCTTGTTATCTAAAACAAGATTATCTGTTCTATGTGGATCATAACAGTGCTGAGTTGTTGAGGAATATCAATAATGATGTAACACAGTTCTTTAACACAGTATTGCAGTTTTTGCAGTTGATAACAGAAATTTGCGTCACTCTGGTTTTGTTTATCTATCTGCTATTGATAGATAAAACGATCACGATAGGCGTGACAATCCTGTTAGCGTTTTTTGTCCTGGGTTTTGTTAAGATCTTCAGAGGAAGATTAAAGAAGATCAGTGCTGAAAACCGTAAAAATTATGCAGAAATGAATAAATGGTTGCTGCAGGGAATGGGTGGGATAAAAGAGATCAAGATCATGAATAGAGAGCGATTTTTTTGTGACCAATACGATAAAGCTTATTATCGGTATGCTGAATGCCAACGGAAATACTCTCTATTGGGGATTTTGCCCAGGCCCGTGATGGAGATGTTTTCAGTTACCGGACTCATGCTTGTGATCGCTCTTAAATTATATAAAGGTGTAGAAACGACATATTTTGTCACAACTCTGTCAGTTTTTGCAGTCGCTGCATTCCGTATGCTGCCTTCTTTTAATCGGATCACAAGTTATCTGAACGGGATCATGTTTGGACATGTATCAGTAGATAAAGTATATGAAGATCTGAAACAGGTAGATATATTAATGGAAAGATTGCAGGCGCAGGGATCAGGTAGGGATAATCTTACTTTTCAGAAAGAGATCATGATCCAGGATCTAACCTTTTCCTACCCTCATACGGAAAAACCGGTTTTAGAAAATGTGAGTATAAAAATCCCCAAAAATTCCTCGGTCGCTTTTATAGGTCCATCCGGGGCTGGAAAAACAACTCTGGCTGATATCATCCTTGGGGTATTGGAGCCAGGATCTGGCCATGTATATGCAGATGAGGAAAATATCCAGAAGCATATGAAAGCCTGGCAAAAAAAACTTGGATATATACCTCAAATGATCTATATCATGGATGATACCTTAAAAAATAATATTACTATAGGCATCCCTGAAGAAGAGATTGATAATGATAAGTTATGGAGGGCGATCGAAGAAGCACAGTTAAAAGAATTTGTCCAAAACCTCGAACAGGGGATCGATACGATGATAGGAGAGAATGGCATGCGTTTGTCCGGTGGGCAAAGGCAGAGGATCGGTATCGCTAGAGCCTTGTATTGTGACCCTGAGATCTTAGTCTTGGACGAGGCAACATCTGCCTTGGATAATGAAACAGAGACTGCCGTTATGGAAGCTATAGAAAAATTAAGTGGACGCAAAACATTGATCATTATCGCACATAGATTGACGACTGTCAAAGATTGCAATATCGTCTATAAGATCGATGACCGAAAGGTGCATAAAACCACGATCACGATATAATTCTTCATGGTAGGATGTCAAACTCCATGTGTACAATACGGGGATGGGTGGGATAGTATGAAGACCATTGAAATAAACAGTATGAAAAATGGGAGTACTGGGAATATCGTGAAAAATATTGCTGATATAGCACGTCGCCAAGGGCATATCGTCTATACAGCATGTTCTGGGAACTTGACTCAACGGAGATCCCCAACAGAAGATCCACAATACCATATTTATATTGGAGGGATATTAGGCAGTACATTACATAATGGATTAAGTAAGATCTGGGGTCAAAATGGAACATACTCCCATCTGGCTACTTATTTATTGTCTGTATAAGGGGGTTAAAACCCTCGCCTTAAGGTCAACCCCATAGCTTCAGGTTCAGTTAAAAAAAGATAAGATCAAACCGGATATCATCCATATACATAATCTCCACTGCAGTTATATACGTATAGGCATGTTATTTGATCATATCAAGAAACGCAATATCGAAGTTGTCTGGACATTACATGATTGCTGGAGCTTTGCAGGTCACTGCCCATATTTTGATATGGTCAAATGAAAAACAAAATGCTATAAATGTCCGTAATTTAAAGGATATCCCTGGTCATGCATAGATGATTCTGTAAAAATGTATGAGAAAAAAGAAAATGAAATCTGATTTGGGATAATAAACCGCCGTCTGCTCAAGAGGAAAAGCTACAAGTCCATAGAAGAACTGAAGACAGGTATCCTGCGTTTTATTGAGCAGTATAAACTTACTGCTAAACCCTTTAAATGGATTTACAAAAAAGTACCTTTGACAGTATAGTATTACTTGATCATTAATACGATGCTGTACCAGTACATCAAATATTAAGTTGTTGATAGTTTAAATAGGTGCTATTTCATCAAGATTGATTTCATCGAAGTAACGGTATATCCGCTCCAATAGAGTTCCCTTTGAGTTGACACGGATACATTTTAACATCTGCTTTGTCATTTTGCTGAAGAAACTTTCAATCATACTCAGCCTTGAAACGTGTGTCGGAATAAATACAAGCGCAAACCGACCTTCTGGTAATCTTGAAAGGAACCAACGTGTTTCTTTTGAAGTGTGAGCCGAGTGGTTGTCTAGTATCAACCGTATTGTATCACCCTCCGGATATTCTGTATCAAGGATTTTTAGGAACTCAATAAGATTAGAATTTTTATGTATCTGGCTGACCAATGGGACTGTCTTGCCTGTCAGGAGGTCGATTCCTGCAAGCAGGGATAGCGTTCCAAGCCACACACACTCATGATCCCAGCGGACAAAGCCATTTTCTTCGGTCGGATCATAGTCGGGGTATTTATTGGTAATAGCCTGGATGCCGGGTTTTCATCATATGAGATGGTATGTATTATATGTCCATCTTCCGGGACGGTGATACTGCCATTGTCATCGAACTGCATAAAGACATTGTGCATCTTATCCTTAAGATCAGGGTCTTTCCGTTCAAGACAATACTTAATCTTAAATGGTTTGATAGCCATCTTTTTGAGATAGCGACCAATACATGTCGGACAATGTTCACATTGATGCCCAGACCATCTGCAGTAGCTTTGTCTGTCTTGACTTCAGACTTCCATAGCAATATGAGGGCACAATTCAACAATCCACGCTTGTATAGTCCCGGCGTTAGTGAATAATAGTCGTATTGATCAAATCCATTATACTAGATATTGAAACTATCAACAACCTAATTTATATTATACTAATGTATCAACAAGCTGACTTCTATAACAATCGTACCGCCTATTTTGCCATTTGTTGCGTTGCTCTACACTTCATTCCGGTCCGTGCTGAACATCTGCCACTGGCACATAGCACCGTTGATCGACGTAGCCACCACTATTCCTCATTCCTCCATCTCGCGGAGTGACAAAATATCCGGCGCATTTTATTTATAGAAGATAACTGGTCACTACGTTAGTATGCTCAATGAGGTGGACAAATGCAAAATATTGAAGTTTCTGTCATTATCACATCATATAATGTGGAACAATATATAAAACAAGCTGTAGATAGTGTGCTGATGCAAAAAACAACATTTCCTTTTGAGGTGATTATAGGGGATGATGTTTCCAGTGACCGTACAGCACAGATATTAGAGGAATATAAAGATTTAGATAATGTTCAGATTATCATTCGAGAAAAAAATATTGGCGGATGCGCAAATGCATTGGAATGTTTAAAAAAAAGTAAAGGAAAATTTATTACGGGGCTGGATGGAGATGATTTTTGGACAGATGAGAATAAATTGCAGAAACAATGGGAATTTCTAAAAAAATTTTCTCAATATCTAGCGATAGGTCATCATCGGTATTTGGTCGATGAAGATAATAATTATTTAGAAAATGAAAATATTGGAACAATAAAAGGGTATCCCGTCACTATGAGCGATATACTAAGTGGAAGAAAATGTTATTCATTCTCCACTTTACTTTATCGACGTGAGTCTGTGATGGAACCCTCACTTAAAGTAGACATGTTATTAAAATTAGACCGAAACCAAGCTGATAATGTTTTAAGCCATTTGATCTTAAGTCAAGGAGATATTTATATACTAGAAGATGTATGTTCTGTTTATAGAAAATTTCTTAGGAGAAAAGGTAATAACTTTAACTCCATATTTTCATCTTACCAAATGTTCAGATCCAGGATAAATATTGATATTGGTTTAGAAAGATATTTTAATGGAAAATATGATTACACTGTTAGGATCATGAAAGACACTGTAGGTTATATCTTCCATTGTATGCGTCATTGCGAAAAACTTCAGTTAAACGAGATGAGACAGCTGATGGGTATCAAAAGGCTGCTCTTCTCCATGATATATTTCCCCGTATATGCTGTGCGTACAACAATAAATAAAATAAGGAAATCCTTTATAGGTATTCATTTTTAAATATAAGGAACTCTGAATTTTGATTTGATGATATTTAGAAAAATTATATCTTTCCAATAGTATATTGTCGGTGGACTATTAAATCATAAATAGGAGCAAACGGGTAATATCATGAAAACGAACACTATGTAAAAATAAAGAACAGTATTAAGGGAGAGTATCTATGAAAGACCAAATTTTTGTCACCCGTTCATCCATGCCAAGATTAGACGAATACATAGATGAGATCAAAGACATATGGGATAGCCATTGGATGACAAATATGGGGACCAAACATCAAAAACTCCAACAACAGTTGATATCTTATTTAGGGGTTCCATATATCGATCTATTTACAAATGGACACATGGCTCTTGAACTCTCGCTCCAAGCGTTAGGTTTTCATAAAGGTGAAGTCATAACCACCCCATTTACATTTGCTTCAACAACACATGCCATAGTGCGTAATGGGCTGACACCTGTTTTTTGTGATATTGATCCCTTAACATATACGATAGATAGCAGCCGTATAGAATCGCTTATTACCGATAGGACAGTAGCTATCGTTCCTGTACATGTATACGGGAATATATGTGATATTGGAGAAATAGAACGTATTGCAAAAAAATACGGATTAAAGATCATATATGATGCTGCCCATGCTTTTGGTGAAACATATAAGGGTAAGGGTATTGGTTCTTTTGGAGATGTTTCATGTTTTAGTTTTCATGCTACAAAAGTATTCAATACGATCGAAGGAGGGGCATCCGCTTATAAAGACTATGATTTTGGCACAAAACTTTATCGTCTTAAAAATTTTGGCATCCGGGACTCGGAAACAGTAGATGGTGTAGGGGCAAATGCAAAAATGAATGAGTTTTGCGCTGCAATGGGGATCTGTAATCTAAAAAATATAGACGAAGAAATAAAAAAAAGGAAAACTGTGGCGGAAAGATATAGGATGCACCTTGAAAATATTGAAGGGATCCGATTAAATATAATACAAAAAGATATAAAATCCAATTATGCATATTTTCCAGTCGTTTTTGATGAGAAGATATTTGGACGTAGTAGAAATGAAGTGATGGATAAATTAGAAGAAAGCGATATCTTTACAAGAAAATATTTTTACCCGTTGACTAATACATTTGCTTGTTTCCATGGACGTTTTGATGCCACTGATACTCCCATAGCTCTTAAACTCAGCAAACGTGTGCTTACCCTACCAATATATGCGGATCTAGAACTCGAAAGTGTTGACAAGATATGTGAGATCATCTTGAAATGTAAGATTTAAATATATGAATATCTATTTATTAAGTAAGATAAAACAGAAAGGGGATATAAAAATGTCAGAAAATAAAAAGGTCTTTGATGAGATCAAAAGACTAAAACTCCCAGTCATCATCTGGGGAAATGGGGAAATAGCAGAAGGGGCATTTTCAGTATTGGCTGAAAACGAGATCCTGGTAGCTGGAAGAGTGGTCAATATCCTTCCAGAGATCACAGATGATAAGATCTTAACAATAAGATCATTAAATCAGGATTTTGAGGCTTATATCATTATAAAAGCTTTTTTGCAAGCAATACCTATGGATCATAAAAGTGTAAAAGATATATTTGGCGAAAAATGTGTTGGATCCTACTCTCTAGCTGAATTATATCCATATGGAGTTGATAAGATAGATATGGATCATTGTAAAAGATATCATAAGGAATTTGCTGAGGTCTATGATGCACTAAGTGATAATATATCGAAAGAAAGCTTTAAAGCATATTTAGGATCAAAAATAAAAGAGGATAATTCATATCTATTTCCCTATGTGACTACCCCACAATATTTCTTTAAAATGAATGGGGGGGGGGTGGACCTTGCGACAAGATGAGATATTATTTGACGCAGGAGCATATGATGGTGACAGCATAAAAAATTTTTTATCCATGGTGGATGGTCGATATAGAAAGATAATAGCTTGTGAGCCAGATAAAAATAATATGATAAAATTGATGGGATACATCAGAGACATGGGATTAAAGAATATCGAAACTGTAAGTAAAGGATTATCTAATAAAAAAGAGATCATTAAATTTGATAGTAAAGGGAGTATGACTTCATCAATAGTGGAAAATGGTGGTGAATGTCTTGAGGTAGATAGTATAGACAATATCTTAAATGGTGATCCAGTCACGATCATCAAAATGGATATCGAAGGTGCTGAACAAAAAGCATTGCAAGGAGCCGAAAAGACGATACGCAGATATAGACCTATGTTATATATCAGCGCATATCATAAAAAAGATGATCTGTTCATGATATTTAAAATGATCAAAGATCTATCTAACGATTATAGATTTTTCTTTAGGATACATAAACCTTTAGCGATCGATGCAGTCATCTACGCGATACCAAAACATAGACTATGATATTTTATATAAAAAAGGAGACATGGAAATGGTATTAGGGATCTATGGAGCTGGTGGATTAGGACGGGAAGTAAAAGATATCGCAGAACTTCTTGGGTCATGGGATGAGATCATATTTATTGATGATACAGTACCATCTGGAGGATGCAGAGGTATCAAACGGATCTCATTTGACCGTCTCTGTCAGATCTATGATAAAGAGGAAATAGAGATAGTCATTGCATTGGGTGAACCAGAGTATAAGATCGCTTTATATGAAAAAGTAAAAGAAAAAGGTTATAAATTTGCAAACGTCATACATCCCACTGTAGGGATAAGCCCCTCTGCAAGATTGGGGAGGGGACTCATAATAAAAGCATACGTCTATATATCTTGTGATACGATCATCGAAGACAACGTGCGGATCGAACCATTTTCGGCAATAGGGCATGATTGTATCATTGGTGAGAGCAGCCAGATATCATCTGGCGTGACTGTTGGAGGGCATTGCGAGATAGGTGCTGGTACATACGTCGGGTTAACTGTACCTATCAGAGAAAATACAAAGATAGGGTGCGATTCAGTTATCGGAATGGGATCTGTTGTACAAAGAGATATCCCTGAAGATGTGATCGCATTGGGAAATCCAGCAAGAGTGATAAGAAAGAAAGATGGAGATAAAGTGTTCCACTGATGATCATGGCAAGAAAGATAAAGTCTCCTATATCGTGTTAAAAAGAATGGGTTTATGAAAGAGAGGGTAAACGTGCTGATAGATCTAGAAAACTTGGACGAAGATATAGATAAAAAAATATTATCAGAAATAAAAGAAAAAGATCTGCCTGTGGTGATCTTAGGGGGGGGGGGGACATTGCGCAGCATGTGAAGAAAAAACTAGAAAAATACGGTATCAGAGATATACATACAGCTGTATCTGAGGGGTATGGAGGTGGATCAACGCCCACTATGATCGATGAAAAACTTGACAGATATATTTTGGTCCCTGCATTTGCAGAGGCATATCTGTCGGATCTTAACTATTCAGAATTCCGCAACAAAGAAAAAATATATTTTTTGGCGGATATATATGATGAAGTCGAACCGATCGAACGGGAATTTTATATCCTACATGGATCAGAATTTGAAAACGCATATGAGCGATTGGAAGACGACAAGTCAAAAAGATCTATGGCCGCTTTCCTTAAAGCAAAACTGACAGGGGATGTTTCAGATTTTAGGTCTCTCATTGAAATGCCACAATATTTCAGTGGAGATTTTATCAAACTCCAAAATGATGAAGTCCTTGTAGATTGTGGAGCGTATAATGGTGATTCAATAAGAGATTTCCTTGATAAGACTAAAGGCAGATATGATCTCATATATGCTTTTGAACCTGATCCACAGAATGTATCTGGATTGAGATGCTTTGTCCATGAGCATGGATTACAAAATGTTGAGATATTGCCTTACGGAACATATGATCGTGTAACAGAATTGTATTTTCAATCGAATGCAGGTGTTTATTCTAAGATCGATGATGATCACGGAACGGTGATCCAAACAGAAACGATCGATAATGTGTTGAACAGTAATAGAGTATCATTTATTAAAATGGATATCGAAGGTGCAGAGATAAAAGCATTATCCGGAGGCAGAAAGAGCATAGAGAGATATCGGCCAATCTTAGCTATAAGCGCATATCATAAAGCTGAAGATATATATACTATCATCAATACGATAGAACAGATGGTCCATGGATATAGATTTTACTTTAGATTGCATAAAGTACTTGCAGTAGATGCGATCATTTATGCAGTACCGATTGAGAGGTGTATATGTTAAAAGAGAAAAATGTTGTGGTAACAGGATGTCTTCAAGGGATAGGTAAGGAGACTGTCAAGATCTTTGCTGAAAACGGTGCAAATATCCTGGCGTGTGCGTATAAGCAAGATGACGCATTTGAAGAATACTGTCGTCTATTAACAGAGGATCACAAAGTAAGAGTAGAACCGATCTATTTTGATATGATGGATAATACGGCGATAAAAGCAGCTGCACGGACGATCCAAAGATTAAAAATTGAGATCCATGGATTGGTCAATATCGCGGGTATAAATCGGGACGCATATTTTAATATGATCACTGAGCAAGATATGCATGATACGTTCCAGGTCAATTTCTTTTCACAGATGATCTTCACTCAATATATCGTGAAGATCATGCAGCGTTATAAAACAGCAGGGAGTATAGTCTTTACTTCAAGTGTGACAGCTTTTGATGGAAATGCAGGACAAGTCTGTTATGGAGCCTCAAAAGCCGCACTTGTTGGAGCCATGAAAAGTATGGCTCTTGAATTGGGTGCTGCTGGGATAAGAGTAAATGTCATTGCTCCGGGAGTGATCGATACTCCAATGACACGATCGCTCAGTGATGAGATCATAGATGATAGGATAAAAAAAATGGATATACCACATTTAGGAGAAACGGAAGATGTTGCAAATATGTTCATGTATCTCATATCAGACCTTTCTACACATGTGACAGGTCAGACGATCAGAGTTGATGGAGGCATGAGATAATGGCAGAAAAAAGATTATTAGAGAATAAAACAGTGATCGTAACAGGTTCAAAAAGAGGTATGGGCCGACAGATGGTGACCACATTTGCTGAAAATGGAGCAAATGTCATTGCACATGCCAGAGTCCAGGATGATGAACATATGGATTTTTGTAATACACTTGCAGAAAAGGATCATGTAAAGATCATCCCTGTATATTTTGATCTAAGAAATGAAAGTGAGATCAAAAATGGTATCAAAACAATAAGAGCTAAAAAAATGGTGATCGATGGCCTTGTTAATAATGCGGGGATCTCATATACTGCTCTGTTACAGATGACGAGTATCGATCAACTGAGGGAGATCATGGATGTTAATTTTTTTGCACCCTATATCCTTTCACAGTATATATCTAAGATGATGTTACGGAACAAAAAAGGGAGTATCGTAAATATTTCATCTTCTGCGGCACTTGATGGTAATCCGGGTCTCTCCGCATATGGTGCATCAAAATCTGCACTCTTATGTATGACAAGATCTTTAGCTGCGGAATTAGGAGAAAACAATATACGTGTCAATGCGATCTGTCCAGGGGTGACAGCTACAGATATGATAAATGATATGAAAGATGATATCTTCAGGATCCAGAAAGAAGCATCTTTTCTAAAAAAAGTTGCTACACCTGATGATATCGCAAACACTGCGATGATGTTATTGTCTGATATGTCAAAATATATAACAGGTCAAGTCATAAGTGTTGATGGAGGGATAACGCAATTTTCTAAAAGATAAAAAAGGAGACAGAGTGAAAAGGGTAGCAGACTATATAATAGATAAAGTATATGAAAAAGGAGCGGAACACATATTTTTTGTCCCAGGTTCCGGATGTATGCATCTTGTCGATGCATTGGCTAGAAAAAAAGGAGCATTAGCTGTAAATATGAACCATGAACAGTCGGCAGGCATGGCGGCTCTTGCATATGCACAAGCAGTAAAAAGAATCGGTGCTTGCATCGTGACGACCGGTTGCGGCGGCACAAATACGATCACGGCATTATTACATGCCTGGCAGGATAATATCCCTTGTGTCTTTATCTCTGGACAGGCGGAGAGGGAGCATACAATACATAACAGTGATATCAGATTAAGACAATTTGGACGGCAGGAAGCAGATATCGTCCAGATCGTATCATCGATCTCAAAATATGCAGTGATGATTAATGATACAAAAGATGTTGTTTATGAAGTCGAAAAAGCCCTATACATAGCAGATGAAGGAAGAAAAGGACCTGTATGGATAGATGTTCCTTTGGATATCCAAAATGCAGTCATAGATATAGACAGCTCTGCACATTTTGAAGGGATAGGATATAAAGAAAGTTTGAGTGAGGAGGCCATCCATAAGATCATAAATGGATTAAATGAAAGCGACCGGCCGATCATTTTGGCAGGTAATGGAGTGCATTTGTCTGATGGGGAAAATGATCTTATCCAGCTCGCACATACATGGGGGATCCCGGTAGTCCATTCAAGACTTGGATGTGATCTTTTGCCTTCTGACGATAGATTGTCTATTGGGATGATCGGGATGCTCGGAGCATCCCGGGCAGGAAACTTTGCGATCCAGAATTCAGATCTTGTTTTATGTATTGGGTGCAGGCTCAGTATAAATACGACAGGATATGATTACAATGCATTTGCAAGAGGAGCAAAGATTTTCGTAATAGATATAGATCCAGATGAACATAAAAAAAATACTGTACATATCGACAAGATCTTCAACGCTGATGCAAAAGACGCAATAAAAAAACTTGCCAAGAGTCCACTCAAAAAAACATATCAGAAATGGGCAGATAAATGTCTCCAATGGAAAAAAGAGTTTCCGATCCTTTTGGATGACTACAAACATAGTGAAAAGATCGATATGTATGATCTGGCGGAACAGATGTCTGCGATCCTCCCTGAAAATGCGATCATTGTAAGTGATGCCGGAGATGGATATTATGTAGGGACTTCTGGGATCCACTACAGAATGGGACAGTTGGCTATCACATCTGGCGGACAAGCAGAGATGGGGTTTGCACTGCCTGGTGCTATAGGTGCATATTTTGCGACGCAAAAGCCAGTGATAGTGTTCGTGGGCGATGGTTCACTTATGATGAACCTCCAGGAATTAGCGACAGTCAAACATTATGATATCCCGATCAAAATGATCGTGATCAATAATAATGGTTATTCATGTATAAGGAAATTACATAAAAGCTCCTTTAGGAGGTATATTGGATGTGACCCACAAGGTGGTCTTGGCCTGCCCGAATGGAAAAAGGTTGCAGATTGTTTTGGCATAGAGTTCAGACAGGTGATCTCCAGAGATCATATAAAAGATACGATAGAGGACGTCTTAGGACTCGATGGTCCGGTCCTCTGTGAAGTTGTATGTACCGAGGAACAGCAATTTCTTTCTGTGACTGTAGGAAAAAATGCGAAAGGAAAGATTGTGACAATGCCACTTGAAAATCAATCACCTTTTATTCCAAGGGAAATATATGAAAGGGAGATGATGGTCGATCTATATGAGTAAAAGTCGATCACGAGGTAGATAAAAATGAATGAGAGATCCACATTATCAAAAGCAGCATCTAATATCTTTGGACAACCTATGTTCCAAGTATTAAGTAAGATCAAAGAAAAAGAACGGCGTGGGATAAATGTTATACATTTTGAGATAGGCGACCCCGATTTCCCTTCTCCTCCCAATGTTGTTGAAGCGGGATGCCGTGCACTACATGATGGCCACACACATTATGCTGCTTCTATTGGAGATCATGGGCTTAGGGATGAGATATGTAAAGCAAACAAATGGATACGAGGATTTGAGCCTGACATAGAGCAGGTGATGATCGCAGCCGGGGCAAATCCGATCATTTTTTATGCAACAGCATGTGTGGCAGATCCAGGCGATGAAGTGATCATCCCGGATCCATGTTTTTCTACATATATATCAGTCATGCGTTTTCTTGGGGTCAACATTGTCCCCATTCCATTAAAAGAAGAAAATCAATTTAGGATGGATCCGGAAGATATAAAGAAAGCTATCACCCCCAAAACAAAAATGATGATCATAAATTCTCCAAATAACCCTACAGGATCAGTGATGACAAGATCAGAGCTCGACGAGATATCAAGATCAGCTAGAGAAAACGGGATATATCTTTATCTAGATGAGATATACAGGGAATTGATCTATACAGATACACAGATGTATAGCCCTTCTATCCTGGATGGATGCAGAGAATATACAATCGTTGCAGATGGGTTTTCGAAGGCATATGCTATGACAGGATGGCGGCTTGGATATGCGATCGCACCAATAAGATTGATAGAAAAAATGGGGCTGCTACTTGAAACGATCGCATCATGTACGCCGCCTTTTGTCCAAAAAGCCGGGATAGAAGCATTAAATAACGGACATGCTCATGTAAATATGATGCGATCCACATACAGGAAACGTCGTGATCTGATCGTAGATGGACTTAACTCGATCGATGGGATATCTTGTTTAAGGCCAGATGGAGCCTTTTATGTATTTGCAAATATAAAAGGCACTGGATTGAGCAGTAAACAGTTTGCAGAAAAGGCATTAGAAGAATGTAATGTGGGGCTTGTCGCAGGCACTGATTTTGGTGATAGCTGTGAAGGATATGTACGCTTATGTTATGCACAAAGTGAAGATAAGATCATTGAGGGTATCAATAGGTTAAAGAAAAAGGAGTGGAAAAAATGACTAATCTAGAACTTTATAAAAAATCTTTTTGCGAGACTTTTGAGATCCAAGAGGATGCATTGAAAGGATTAGTGTATCAGGGGATCCCAAGTTGGGATTCCGTTGGACATATGAATCTGGTCGCAACTCTTGAAGAGGCGTTTGACATTATGATGGATACAGATGATGTGATAGATCTTAGCTCATATGAAAAAGGGATAGAGATCCTAAAGGACCATTATGATATTGGATTTTAGTCGATGGTCTGACCAGTTAGACTGAAGGAGTTTATATGATGTGGGATTTATGTCAGTATAGTGACAATACAGCTATCATAGACGAAAATGGGACCACGATCACTTATGGAACTTTAGAAAGAGAAGGTAACAAGATCACAGATGTGATCGGAAAACGATGTCTTGTATTCCTGCTCTGTAAAAATGTCATTGGTTCCATCATAGGTTACACCGCATTTATCGATCAGAAGATCGTACCTGTATTATTGAACAGTCAGCTTGAAAAAGGATCATTGGATAAGCTATTGTCAGTCTATAGACCTTCTTATCTATGGATCCCTGATGAGGATACTATACGATTTCCAGATATGGAAGTAGTCTATAGCGCATTCCAGTATAGTTTGTTAAAAAATGATAATGGAGTAGAATGCCCTCTCCATCCAGAATTAGGACTTTTACTCACTACCTCCGGTTCTACAGGCAGTCCTAAATTCATACGGCAGAGTTATAAGAATATCAAGGTAAACGCAGATTCGATTATGCAATATCTGGGATTAAATGAAAGAGAACGCCCGATCACAACACTCCCGATGAATTACACTTATGGGCTATCGGTCATCAACAGCCACCTATTGGTGGGGGCAACACTGCTCGTGACAGACAGGTCATTGATGCAGAGAGAGTTCTGGGGATTTTTTAAAGATATGGAAGCGACGTCTTTAAGCGGTGTACCTTATACATATGAGATGCTCGATAAGATGCGTTTCCAACGTATGGGACTGCCGGACAGTTTTAAGACATTGACACAGGCTGGTGGTAAACTCACACCCGCGCTGCACAAGAAATTCGCTGCGTATGCACAGGCAAATGGTAAGAAGTTCATCGTGATGTACGGACAGTGTGAGGCGACTGCACGGATGGGATATCTGCCTGCTGAAAATGCATTAGAGAAATGTGGTTCCATGGGTATCGCCATCCCAGGGGGTAAGTTCCACTTGATCGATGAGGATGGACAGGAGATAAGTACTCCCTATATCACGGGCGAACTGGTCTATGAGGGAGAAAATGTGACCCTGGGATATGCCGAATGCCTTGAAGATCTGGTTAAGGGTGATGAAAGAGGCGGGATATTGTTGACTGGGGATATGGCCCAATGTGATGGAGATGGTTTTTATTACATTGTTGGCAGGAAAAAGCGTTTTCTCAAGATCTACGGAAACAGGGTCAATCTGGATGAGGTCGATCGTCTGATAAAAGCCAGGTTCGATAATATGGATTGTGCAAGTACCGGGGTCGATGATCATATGTATCTATTTGTGACAGATGCTATACTGGCCGATGAGGTGAGGCAGTATATTATATCTAAGACAGGATTGAACCGGGCAGCTTTTAAAGTCATCACCATTGATGAGATACCGAAAAATGATGCTGGCAAGACTCTATATAAAGAGCTTGAGATATACTATAGATAGGTTGGTGGAACATGGATTTTGATGAAATATTAAAGATACCGCCTTATTCATTGGATAAAACAGAAAAAAGAGGATTACTCACAGAACGTCTTTTGGATCTGACTGAACATCATAAAAAGAACTGTACAGGATACGCCCGTATCTTAGCGAGTATATCCTATGATAGAAAAAATGTCTATAGTCATAAGGATATACCAGCCCTTCCTGTCCGGTTATTCAAAGAACTTTCTCTGAAAAGTGTCCCACAGAGCGATATAGTGAAGACTATGACTTCTTCAGGTACATCTGGACAGGCTGTCTCAAAAATCTATCTGGATAGGGCGACTGCATCGAACCAGCAGAAAGCGATGGTCAAGATCGTGTCTGATATCACCGGGGCAGGAAGGATGCCTATGGTCATCTTGGATTGTCCTTCTGTAGTAAAAGACCGTTCCATGTTCTCAGCAAGGGGGGCCGGGATATTAGGCTTCTCAATCTTTGGGAGTAAAAAGATATATGCATTTGATGATGACATGCGTTTAGATATAGATGCATTACAGAGATTCCTGGATCAACACCAAGGAAAAAAGAAACTTTTATTTGGATTCACGTTCATGGTCTGGCAGCATTTTTATAAAGAATTACTTCGTTTAAAAGAGATTGGGATCACCTTTGACTTGTCGGATGCTGTCTTGATCCATGGGGGCGGCTGGAAAAGATTAGTTAACGAGGCAGTAACTCAGGGAGAATTCCAGGAACGACTCAAAAATGTATGCCGTTTGGGAGCTTCTCATGATTATTATGGTATGGTCGAACAGACAGGATGCATCTATATGCAGTGTAGATATGGGCATTTACATGCCAGTATCTTCTCAGATGTTATCATGCGCAGACCGATCGATCTTAGTGAATGTACGATCGGTGAACGTGGGATCATCCAGGTGGTATCCAGTATACCGGAGTCCTATCCGGGGCATTCACTTATAACGGAAGATGAAGGGATACTTCTAGGTGAGGATGATTGTCCATGTGGGAGAAAAGGAAGATATTTTAAAGTGGTAGGAAGGTTAAAAAATGCAGAGATCCGGGGGTGCAGTGATACTTATGCAGAAAAATTTGGATAAACTGGAACACGATATAGATGCCGTATCCGATGATCTTGCATATCTTATAGGATCTAGGGAGACCCTCTTGGGGATGCCGTCTGTAAAGTCAAGCATACCATTTGATGATGGGATCCTGGGTTTTTTAGATGATGTTGCAAAACGATTGATGGGTCGGCCAGATATAAGGGATTTTCCAGATGTAGCTACATTGGGATTTTGGATCAGAAAGGCTGCAACGACAAAGTTAAAAGAGCGGTTTTATAAAAAAGATGGCGATGTACGTTTAGGACGTGGTGTTGTATTCCATATCGCTCCGTCCAATGTACCTGTAAATTATGCGTATTCGCTCTTCACAGGTATATTGACTGGCAATGCAAATATAGTCCGCATCCCATCCAGAGATTTCGCGCAAGTGGAGATCATCAATGGAGCGATCCGTGCGTCTTTAAAAGACCATATAGATATGGAACCCTATATATGTTTGGTCCGTTATGGGAGAGAGCAAAGGATCAATGATATGTTCTCGTCCATAGCCGATACACGGATCATATGGGGTGGTGATGCTACGATCTCAGAGATCCGTAGATCGCCCCTCATGCCAAGAGCCAGTGAGATCACATTTGCTGATAGGTATTCACTGGCTGTGATCGATAGCGGTCAGTACCTTGCATCTAAGGATAAAGATAAAATCGCACTGGGATTTTATAATGATACATATCTCATGGATCAAAATGCCTGTACAAGCCCACATATCGTGATATGGGTAGGTGATGAGAAAGAGCGGGCTAAGAAGAGATTCTGGGATGACATCCATGAGATCGTTAAAAAAAGATATACTTTCCAGCCTATCCAAGGGATAAATAAATTGACTAAGAGCTATCTATTAGCAGTTGCCCAAGATGGGATAAAGATAAAATCCCATGGTGATAATCTGATCATACGGGTAGATATCCCAAAGATAACAAAAGACCTTATGGATCACAAATGTGATTGCGGCTATTTTTTTGAATATGATTGTGAAGATATATCGGAATTAAAAGGATTATGTGATGATAAACGATGCCAGACTATAGCATATATAGGCGGAAAGGAAATGCTCCTGCCTTTGGTAGAGCTGGGTGTTAAAGGTATCGATCGGGTAGTGCCTGTAGGGAAAACGATGGATTTTGATCTTATCTGGGATGGATATGACTTGTATGGACAGTTGACGAGGATCATCAAGTTTATCTGAGCATAAAAAGTATATTAGTCCCAATATTATGTATCTTGAACATATAATATCCATGGGAGGTAATAAATGCAATGTAATAAGTCAATCTTAACTGGGGGGGGGTATAATGGACAAGAACGGACTTCTAATTTTGAATTACTCCGTATCCTTACGATGTTATTTATTATCGCCCACCATTATGTGGTCAATTCTGGCATAGCAGAAAAGATAACGTCGGCAAATGCTATCCAATGGAATTCATTATTTGCCCTTGTTTTTGGATGGGGTGGAAAAACTGGTATCAATTGCTTTATGTTGATCACAGGTTATTTTATGTGCAGATCAGACATAAATTTAAAGAAATTCTTAAGAGTGTTTTTGCTGATCGAATTTTACGGTATCGTTTTTTATTGCATTTTTGTATGTACAGGTTATGGATCGTTTACTTTAAAGACATTCATAACAACAATATGTCCTATTTATGATATAGGATATGGATTTGGTAGCTCTTACCTTATCTTCTTTCTTTTTATCCCATATCTAAATCTACTGGTCAAAAATATGGATGAAAAACAACATCGATATCTGATCGCTCTATGTTTATTAGTAGGAACGGTATTACAATCCTTTTTAAAAGCACCTCCGTCATTCACTTATGTCGGTTGGTTCATGGTATTATATTTTATCGCATCTTATATCCGATTATTTTCAGATGGTGAGTATGCTAATAAGTGGCTTCCAAAAGACATGTTTGACCGCCAAAAAATATGGGGAATTTTAATGGCATTTTCGTTGTTGACTTCTTGGTGCAGTGTAATCGCAGGTGCGATCATATATCATTTAATGGGTGTCAATTTTATTTATGCTTTTGTGGCTGACTGTAATAAGATCTTAGCTGTGAGTACGTCTATCTGTATATTTGTATTTTTTAAGAATTTAGATATAGGTCATAGTAAAGGCATAAACACGATAGCTAAGTCAACATTTAGTGTTTTATTGATCCACGCAAACAGTGATACAATGAGAAAATGGTTATGGGGCGACGTATTCGATAATGTAGGTGCATATCAACTAGGGAAAACTCATATAGGTTATTTTGTGATCCATGCATTTGGGTCTGTGATCATAACATATTGTATCTGTACGATGATCGATATGATCAGGATAAAAATCTGTTCATGGATCAGGAGATCAAGAAGACCGATTGTCTTTTAATTGGTTAAAATGATCAGTTTAGCTCAGTCTGTGTCACTATAGGTCAAAGCCGGTGAGTTCAGTTCCTTTTTGAAATAATATAAAATAATCCTTAGAGTCAATGCATAATGTGAGAGATTACCAATATTTTATTTGATATTACATATAATACTCTTACAATTGGCAATATTGCCTAATTGTAAGAGTGGATCCAGCTCATCAGAGCGCATGAAATACAAATCCTATGACCTTACTGAGCATCAACAATATTTACGATATGGCATTGACTCAAGTTTTTTATACTTGGGTGAAGTGTATCTGTCAAAATATATTATGATACTTTTAATCCACTACGAATATATCTTTCCGAACATATTTCAAACAACCAGCTATGATCCCTGCAAGACCCA